>JAOPZL010000358.1 GCA_025964175.1 Solirubrobacterales bacterium | reverse complement strand
CGCGCCCGGCAGGGAGGCCAGGCCCCCGCGGTCCCCGCGCCGCCGCCGCTGGCGCCGCCGGATGACCGTCCTGGTCATCCTCGGGGGGCTGCTGGCCACGGTCGGCCTGGGCCTCTACGCGGGCATGAACTCCGTCTACTTCGTCGGAACCGACGACAGTGGGCGGATCACGATGTTCCGCGGGCTGCCCTACCAGCTGCCGCTCGGCCTGGATCTGTACAGGCCGGAGTACAAGACGGGGATCCCGGCCGCCGCGCTGGACCCGGCGCGGCGCGCCACGCTGCTGGACCACAAGCTCCGCTCCCAGTCGGACGCCGCCGATCTCGTCAACCAGCTGGAGCTGGGACAGCTGCAAGGCACGTCGGCCGGCTCGTGAGCGCGAAGAACCCACCCAGAAGGCCCGTGTTCGCGAAACACTCGCGAGGGCTCGCGTTCCGTTGAAGGCCCGAAACCGCGAGCTGCTGGCCCTGGTGCCGGCCTCGCTGCTGCTGACCGCCGGGTTCGCCGCGGTCTTCGTCCAGCGCAACGACGTCGTCACCAACGTGTCGCTGACCTACGGCGCGATCTTCCTGGGGCTGTGCGTCGCCGGCCATCTGGTCATCCGCTTCACACTGCCCGACGCCGACCCGTACCTGTTTCCCCTGGCGGCGACGCTGGCCTGCTTCGGGCTCGTGATGATCTACCGGATCGACGAGAACCTGGCCCGTGAGCAGGCCCAGTGGTTCGTCGTCGGCCTGATCCTGTTCGCGGCGACGATCATCGTCGTGCGCGACATCTCGGTGCTGGAGCGCTACCGCTACCTGATCGCCACCACGGGCATCGTGCTGCTGCTCCTGCCGCGCCTGCCCGGGATCGGCGCCCAGGTCAACGGCGCCTACCTCGGCGTGAAGGTCGGCCCGATCACTTTCCAGCCCGCCGAGTTCGCCAAGATCGCGATCGTCATCTTCCTGGCCAGCTACCTGCGCGACACGCGCCAGCTGCTGGTCAGCGCCGGGCGGAAGATCGGCCCCATCACGTTCCCGCCGCTGAAGCACCTGGGGCCGCTGCTCGTGGTCTGGGGCGCGGCGATGCTGCTGCTCGTCTTCATCCGCGACCTCGGCTCGTCGCTGATGTTCTTCGGCGCCTTCCTGGCCCTGATCTACGTGGCGACCGACCGGTTCTCGTTCGTGGCCATCGGGCTGGCGCTGTTCGCGGTCGGCGCGTGGTTCTTCTCCTCGACGGTGGGCCACGTCCAGGACCGCGTCGACACGTGGCGCCATCCGTTCGACCAGGCGCTCTACGACAAGGTCGGCGGCAGCTACCAGGTGGCCCAATCCCTCTTCGCCCAGGCCGACGGCGGACTGCTGGGCAAGGGCTTCGGCGAGTCGATCCTCGACCTGCCGGGATCGACGGCGCAGCTCCTGCCGGCCGCCCACACCGACCTCATCTACGCGGTGATCGTCAACGAGCTCGGCCTGGTCGGCGCGGTCGGGATGCTGCTCGTCTACCTGCTGATCGTCGAGCGGGCGATCAAGACGTCGATCATGGCTCGCGACTCGTTCTCCAAGCTGCTGGCCGCGGGGCTGGGCGCGGTCTTCGCGCTGCAGGTCTTCGTGATCGTCGGCGGCGTGACGAAGGTGATCCCGCTGACCGGCGTGACGCTGCCGTTCATCTCCTACGGTGGGTCGTCGATCCTCGCGAACTTCGTCCTGCTCGCCCTGCTGCTGCTCGTCTCCGACAAGGCCCGCCGGGGCGGGTGGGAACGCTCCCGATGAACACCCCCGCCCGGCGCCTCTACCTGTTCGTCACCGCGCTCTTCGCGGTGCTCGTGTTCGCCACGACGTGGTGGACCGTCGCGCGCCCGAACTCGCTGCGCGACAATCCGCTGAACCGTCGCGCGCTGCTGGAGGAGCAGCGCATCCACCGCGGGACGATCCGCGCCGCCGACGGGACCGTCCTGGCGCGCTCCGTGAAGGCTCCCGGCGACATCTGGGTGCGGCGCTACAGCGCCGCCGACAGCGAGACGTCCCACGCCGTCGGCTACTCGTACACGACGCTGGGCCAAGCGGGCCTGGAGCGCTACCGCAACGACGAGCTCGTCGGCAAGAACGACGACATCACCACGCTGCTGGACCAGGTCCTCGGCCGCCAGCAGCAGGGCAACGACGTCACCACGACGCTGGACCTCAACGCCCAGAAGGTCGCGCTGCAGCAGCTGGCCGGGCGCAAGGGCTCGGTCGTGGCGATGGAGCCGGCGACCGGCAAGGTCCGCGTGATGGCCAGCGTCCCCGGCTTCGACGCCAACGACCTGCGCAACCCGAAGGTCTTCTCCCAGCTCAACCAGGCCAAGGACTCGCCGCTCTTCAACCGCTCGACCCAGGCCTCCTACCCGCCGGGCTCGACCTTCAAGGTGGTGACGGCGGCGGCGGCGCTGGACAGCGGCCAGTACACGCCGAACTCGATCCTGGACGGCAAGTCGCCGATCAAGGTGTCCGGCGTCGACCTGGCCAACGACAACGGCGAGCAGTTCGGCCAGATCACCCTGACGACCGCGCTGACGCACTCGGTCAACACGGTCTTCGCCAAGATCGGGGAGGATCTCGGCAAGCCCACGATGGCGAAGTACATGAAGCGCTTCGGCTTCTACAGCAAGCCCCCCCTCGACTACCCGAGCAGTCAGATGCTCGCGTCGGGCGAGTACGGCCGCAACGGGCAGCTGCTCTCGCCGACGTCGGGGCTGATCGACGTGGGGCGCATGGCCATCGGCCAGGACAAGCTCCAGGTCACGCCGCTGCAGATGGCGGAGGTCGCGGCCACGGTCGCCAACGGCGGCGTGCGCGTCGCGCCGCGGCTGACCGACCGGGTCGTCGACCCCGACGGCCGCGTGGTCGAGCGCATCGCGCCGAAGGAGGAGGCGCGCGTGATGTCCCAGCGGTCGGCGCGCGAGCTCGGCGAGATGATGCAGAACGTGGTGCGCGAGGGAACGGGCACGGCGGCGGCGTTGCAGGGCGTCGACGTGGCAGGCAAGACGGGCACCGCCCAGAAGAACGTGCAGACCGGGCTCGCCCAGCCGTGGTTCATCGCCTATGCCCCCGCCAACGCCCCCAAGATCGCCATCGCCGTGACCGTCGAGGACTCCATCGGCGGGTTCGGCGGCACGGTCGCCGCCCCGATCGCCAAGGCCGTGCTCGAAGCCCTGCTCGGTCCGAACGCGCAGGAAGGATGACGCGCTAGTGGTTCGCGACGTCCCCAAGGACACGGTCATCGACGACCGCTACAAGGTCATCGAGCGCGTCGGCTCGGGTGGGATGGCCGACGTCTACTGCGCCGAGGACCTGCAGCTGGGGCGCAAGGTCGCGCTGAAGATGCTGCACCGGCGCTTCGCCGAGGACCGCGAGTTCGTCGAGCGCTTCCGCCGGGAGGCGTCCAGCGCCGCCAGCCTGCAGCACCCCAACGTCGTCGGCGTCTTCGACCGCGGCGAGTGGGACGGGACCTCCTACATCGCGATGGAGTACCTGGCCGGGCGCACGCTGAAGCAGCTGATCCTCGAGGAGGCGCCGCTGGAGCCGACGCGCGCCATCGACCTCGCGCAGCAGATCCTGCGCGCCGCCCGCTTCGCCCACAAGCGCGGCGTCATCCACCGCGACCTCAAGCCCCACAACGTGATCGTCGACGACGAGAGCCGCGCGAAGGTCACCGACTTCGGCATCGCCCGCGCCGGCGCCTCGGACATGACCCAGACCGGGTCGATCATGGGCACCGCGCAGTACCTCTCGCCCGAGCAGGCCCAGGGTCACGCGGTCACGCCGCAGTCCGACCTCTACTCGATCGGCATCTGCCTGTACGAGATGCTCACCGGCCGCCTCCCGTTCGACGGCGAGTCGGCGGTGACGATCGCCCTCAAGCAGGTCAACGAGCAGGCGCTGCCGCCGGCCTCGTTCAACCCCGCGGTCACGCCCGAGCTGGAGGGCGTCGTCCTGCAGGCGCTGGCCAAGGACCCGGCGCAGCGCTTCTCCGACGCCGACGCCTTCATCGCCTCCCTGGAGCGCGCCCGCGAGCACATCGTCGACAACGCGCCGGAGTCGCTGACCGCCGCGTTCGTGCCGATCGACGCGGCGCCGCCCACCGGGCCGATCGTCGTCCCGGTGCAGGACGACTCCTCGGCCCGGCGCTGGTGGCTCGCCGTCCTCGTGCTCGTCCTCGTGCTGGCCGGCGCGGGCGCCGCCTACGCGCTGACGCGCCCGGCCAGGCACGCGGTGCCCAACGTGACCGGCAAGCCCGTCCAGGCGGCGCTGGCGATCCTCCAGAACGCCGGCTTCGACCCGTCGGTGCAGCGGATCGCCTCCGATTCCAAGAAGGACACCGTCGTGCGCCAGGACCCGCAGCCGGGCAGCCAGGCCCAGGACGGGGACGAGGTCCAGCTGACGGTCTCCGACGGTCCCGGCAACAAGCCGGTGCCCGACGTCGTGGGCCAATCGCGGTCCAGGGCGGTGAAGGCGCTGACCGACGCCGGGTTCAAGGTCACCGAGCAGCGCCAGAACAGCGACACGGTGCGGTCGGGGAGGGTCATCTCGACGACCCCGGGCGCGCTGACGCAGGCCGAGCTCGGCTCCAAGGTGATCGTCCTCATCTCCTCGGGCAGGGAGAAGGCCGCGGTGCCAGACGTCGTCGGGCAGAACGAGACCGATGCGCGCGACACGCTGGAGTCCGCGGGCTTCCAGGTCTCCACGAAGGAGCAGGAGGACGACACCGTCGATCCCGGCACCGTCCTGGCCCAGACCCCGGCCCCCGCCACCCAGGCGGCGAAGGGCTCGCGCGTGACGCTGACCGTGGCCAAGCAGCCCAAGCAGGTCACCGTCCCCGACGTGACCGGCCAGGCGGTGGACGCGGCCTTCAACGCGCTGGCCGACGCGGGCCTCGTGCCCCAGCAGGTCAGCAAGGACGTCACCGTCAAGGGGCAGGACGGCGTCGTGCTGAGCCAGAACCCCAGCGGCGGCGGCAAGGCCGACCGCGGCTCGCGCGTCGTCGTCACCGTCGGCTCCTACACGGCGCCGCCGACCACGCCCACGACGCCTCCCGCCACCACCCCGCCGCCCGAGACGACGACCACGCCGCCGCCGGTCACGGTGCCGCCGATGACCCCGCCGCCCGTCGCCACGACGCCGTAGCGTCGCGGTCGCGAGCGCCGCTCATCCGCGCAGCAGCGCGAGGTCCCCGATCGACGCCTTCGTCTCGCCACTGGGCAGCTGCGTGATCCAGACGAGGTAGTAGCGGAACCGCTCGCCCGCGGTGTCCAGCTTGATCTGCTGGGACTTCTTGGCCGAGTCGATCGTGGCGACCTTGATCCAGCCGTCCAGGCCGTCCTGCGGCGGGCCGCTCTTGGCCGCGTAGACCGCGCCGCTCCACCCGGGCGTCGTGGTGCGCAGGGCGAGCTGCGTGGCCGCGACACCGGGCGAGGCGTCGACGTAGATCCCCACGCCCGGCTTGTTCAGCTGCCCGCCCTGGTAGCTCTCGGTGGTCCACTCCGACCGCGGGTCGTCGTCGATCGCGGCGCCGGCGTCGGCGCTGTGCTCGGTCTTGTCGCCGTAGGGGTCGAAGTCCTTGGCCGCCTTCGTCTTCAGCGGCACGACGGTCGTGTTGGGCACCGTCCCGGCCGGGACCTTGGCCGGCGTGACGCCGCGCTGGGTGTTGTCGCGCGCGGCCAGCAGCACGACGGCGACCACGGCGACGATGACGAGCAGCAGCACGACCGCGACGAGCACGCGCGGGACGCGGGCCCGCAGCGGGACGCGGCGGCGCATGGTGCTGGGCAGGGTGCGCAGCACCGAGGTCGCCTCGCCGGTGGTCTGGCCCGATCGCGCGGTCTCGATCGCCAGGACGCCCTCGAGGTCGGCCTCCAGCGTCGCGGCGTCGCGGTAGCGGCGGGTGAGGTCCTTGTCGGTGGCGCGGTCGATGACCGAGCCCAGCGCGGCGGAGATCTCCGGGCGGCGGATCTGCACGTCGGGCAGGTCCTCGCGCACGTGCTTCATGGCCACGGCGATCTGGTTCTCCCCGCGAAACGGGACCTCGCCAGTGAGCATCTCGTAGAGGACGATGCCCAGCGAGTACACGTCGGACTGGCCGGTGACCGGGTGGCCGAGCGCCTGCTCGGGGGAGACGTAGTCGGTGGTGCCCAGGACGCGGCCGTCGGCGGTCAGCCCCTCGTCGTGGAGGGTGCGGGCGATGCCGAAGTCGGTGACCTTCGCGGAGCCCTCGACGTCGATGAGGACGTTCTGGGGCTTGATGTCGCGGTGGACGATGCCGCGCTCGTGGGCGGCCTCGAGGGCGCGCGCGATCTCGATCGCGTAGGCGATCGCCTCGCCGATCGAGAGGCGTCCGGCTCCGCGGATGCGCTGCTTGAGCGTCTCGCCCTCGACGTACTCGAGGACGATGTAGGGCATCTCGCTGTCCTCGCCCGCGTCGATGACCTGCACGACGTGAGGGTGGTTCAGCTGCGCGACGGCGCGGGCCTCGCGGCGGAATCGCTCCAGCTGATCGGAGTCGCGGGCGATCTCCCGGTGCATGAGCTTGATCGCCACCGGGCGCTCGAGGACGGTGTCGAAGGCGCGGTACACCGTCGACATGCCACCGGCGCCGATCTCGGCGTCGAGGCGATAGCGATCTGAGAGAAGGGTGCCGACCGGCGTCTTCATCCGGTCACCATCTTGACGGACTGGCCGGGGCGGAAGGGCCCCGGCCGTTCGTGGTGCCCGTCTTCTAGCCCTGCAGCAGCGAGAGAACGCTCTGCGTGGACTGGTTGGCCTGCGCCAGCATCGAGGTTCCGGCCTTCTCCAGGACCTGGTTCTTGGTGAACTCGGTCATCTCCTCGGCCATGTCGACGTCGCGGATCCGCGACTCGGCGGCCACGAGGTTCTCGTGGTAGGCGGCGTTGGCGTTGAGCGAGTGATCCAGGCGGTTCTGGACCGCGCCGTATCCGGAGCGCACGGTCGAGATGTTGTCGATCGCGGCGTCGATGTTCGAGATCGCCGCGGCCGAGCCGAGGTTCCAGAACGTCGCCGGGAACGTGCCCATCAGGGTGATGAGCGCGACGGTGATGATCTCGCCGTCGTTGGCGCCGACCTGGAACGTCACGGTGCCGCTGCCGTTCATCAGCGTGATGCCGTTGAACTTGGTCTGCGTGCCGATGCGGTCGATCTCCGACACGAGCTGGTAGATCTCGGACTGGATCGCCGACTGGTTGGCCGCGGCGTTGGTGCCGTTCTTGTACTGGACCGCGAGCTCCCGCATGCGCTGGAGCATCGAGTGGACCTCGTCCAGGTTCGCCTCAGCGGTCTGGACGAGGGAGACGGCATCCTGCATATTGCGGCCGGACTGTGCGAGGCCGCTGATCTGCCCGCGCATCTTCTCGGAGATCCCGAGGCCCGCGGCGTCGTCGGCGGCGGAGTTGATGCGGTAGCCGGACGACAGGCGCTCCATCGACTTCTTGATCGCGTCGTCGGTCTGGCCGAGCTGGCGGTGGGTGTTCACCGCGGAGACGTTGTGGTTGATCCTCATCGACATGATGAAGAGGTCCTTTCGGGGCTAAGAGCTGACAGGGAGGTCTGTAGGGAGCGCTTCGGCTGCCGTGCGGGCGGCCGCGGCGTTCTCCTCCTTCACCGATCGCCAGATCTCCTCCCGGTACACCGGGATGGAGCGTGGCGCATCGATCCCGATACGGACGCTGGAACCGCTGACCTCGATCACCTCGACGATGACGTCGTCTCCCAGGAGGATCTTCTCTCCAGGACGGCGGGTGATGATGAGCATTTGGGGTCAATTCCTCCTTGGAAAAGTGCGAGTCAGGCGGTCGTTGCGCCGGCGCCGGGGGGCACCGCAGGGGATTACGCTGCTTCTGCCTGCTCTTTGACTTCGGCAGTGAACAGGGGCGCCCGGATCGGGGCATCCGGGACGGTGTTGATGACCTGGTGGCCGAGCCCGTTCTTCACGAGGATCGGCGCGCGGAGGTTGGCACTGAAGTCCGACAATGCCTCGCCCGCTCGGACGGTCACGTAGACCGAGGTGTCGTCGTCGGGCTTGACCCCGATCAGCTCGGCGTCCTCGTCGGCGATCTCCACCTCGAATGAGGGGAAGAAGGCCCACGGGTTCGTGAGCGGAAGGGCCAGGGCCGGGTCGTCGAGCGAGTGGAGCCACACGAATGCGGCGTCCTGCTCCCGGGCCAGGAGGGTGTAGCGGGTCCCTCCGAGACCGATCAGTCCACGCGGGAACTCGATGACGGCCTCTTCCGGGATCTCCACCTCCCCGAACCGGGTGCTTTGAAGGGTCACGTTCATCGTGCCTCCGTGTGCGGTCAGTCGCCCCTTCTTCATCACAAGAAGTCCAGGAGCGAGCGTTGGATGATCTTCGCGCCTACCGACAACGATGCCTGGTAGACGGTGCTCTGGGTGGAGTAGTCGATGCTGGCCTTCGCGATGTCGACGTCTTCGGTGAGGGAGAGCAGTTCCGTGGACGCCTCCTTGTTGACGGCGAGCCGGTCGCTGGCCGCGCTCAGGCGGTTCAGCGTCGCGCCGACCGTCGCGCGGGCCGAGCTGATGGTGTCGAGGTTCGTGTCCAGCGCCTTGAGGTCGGTCGACTTCAAGGCGTTGGAGCCGGCGGCGGTGCCGGAGCGCAGGTTGGTGGCGAGCGTGCGCAGGCTGGACAGCAGGCCGCCGTCCGAGCCGCCGGCGCCGACGAGCGGCGGGGTGCCGCTGTTGATCAGCGTGTTGACCTGGACCGAGACGCCGGGCCCGATCTCGCGTGCGACCGTGCCGTTGTCGCCGGCGTAGGTGTCGACCGGCGGGGCGGACGTCGTGTCGTACGGCGGGGTCGTGGTGTTCTGCCCGGCGAACAGGTAGACGCCGGCGTAGGTGCTGTTGGCCGTGGTCTTCAGCTGCGAGGCGATCTGATCGATCTCCAGCGCGATGTTGTCGCGCGAGGCCTGGTCGGTGGTGTCCGAGGCCGCCTGGACCGTCAGCTCGCGGGCGCGATGGAGCAGCTTGGTCATCTCGTCCAGGGATGCGTCCGTCGTCTGGAGCATCCCGGTGGCCTGGTCGATGTTGGACGTGTACTGAGCAGTGGCGCTCAGGTCGGCACGGGCCGCGATGGCCCGGGCGGTGCCGATCGGGTCGTCGGACGCCTGGAGGATCCGCTTCTGGGCCGAGAGCTCCCGCGTGGTGCGGTCCAGCCGGGCCGAGTTGTTCATGATGTCCGACAGCGAATGTCGGGACATCATCGAGTTGGTGATGCGCGTGGTCATCGTTGGCTGCTCCTAGAGGCCGACCCGGCCGGTGCTGTTGATGAGCGTGTCGAGCATGCTGTCGAGCGTCGACATGACGCGCGCGGAGGCCTGGTAGCCGCGCTGGAAGCGGAGCATGTTGGTGACCTCCTCGTCGAGCGAGACGCCGGAGACGGAGTCGCGCTTGTCGGAGAGCGTGGTCAGCACGGCCTGGGCGGCGGCGTTGGTCCGCGTGGCCTGGCGCACGTCGGCGCCGATGGCGAGCACCGTGTTGCTGTAGAGCTTGTCGGCGACGCCCGAGCGCAGCGCCGCGACCGCGGTGGCAAGGTTGTTGCCGCCCTGCGTGCCGCTGGAGTTGGCGGTGACCGTCGTCGGGTTGGCGACGATGGCCGGATCGACGGCGAAGGTCTGGGCCGTCGTGCCGCTCGCGGTGAAGAACGTCCCGGAGTACGCGGTGTTGACGGTGCCGACGAGCGAGCTGACGAAGCCGTTCAGCTGCGTCCGGTAGCCGGCCAGCGCACCGGTGGTGGACGCCAGCTCCTTCAGCGCGCCGAGCTTGCCGCCCGGGGCGGTCATCGAGGGCAGGCCGGTGAAGTCCGTCGTGGCGTCGTCGACCAGCAGCGGCGTGCCGACGCCGCCGAAGCCGACCTGGATCGCGCCGTTGGGCAGCGGCGTCGTCGAGACCTGGCCGAGCGCGGAGAGCCCGTCGACCGCCTTGTCGCGAGCGTCGAGCAGGTCGTTGGGCTGGCGGCCGGCGATGGTCTCGCGGGAGATCTGGGCGTTGAGCTTGGCGATCTGGGTGGCGAGCGTCTGCACGTCGCCGTTGGCGCCGGTCAGCGAGGCGTACTCGGCGGCGGCGTTGTCCTGGACGGCCTTGACGTTCGTGTCCAGGGCCTTGACCGAGTCGACCAGCGCCTGGGCGGTGATGACGAGCGAGTTGCGCGCGGAGCTGGTGGACTCCGGGCTGTTGGCCAGCGCGTGCCACGCGTTCCAGAAGTTGCCCAGCTGGGAGGCGATGCCGTTGTCGCCCGGCTCCTGCAGCGTCACCTGCGCGGAGGAGAGCGTCTCCTCCGCGGTGTCGGAGTAGGAGGCGGCGGTCGACTGGACGCGCCACTGCAGATCGGTGAAGGCGTCACGGGCGCGCACGTAGGACTGCACGTCGACCCCGCTGCCGAGGACCGCGCCGGCGCCGTTGGCCAGCGCGCCGGCGCCGATCTGCATGCCGCGCGAGGCGACCAGCGAGGTCTCCTGGCGGGTGTAGCCGGCGGTGTTCTGGTTGGCGACGTTGTGGGCCGTCGTGTCGAGAGCCGCCTGCTGGGCCTGAAGGCCCTTGAGGGCGATGTTCAGCCCGAAGAAGGTCGAGATGCTGGACATTTCGGTCAGGCCTCCAGGTCGAGGACGCGTCGGTTGAGCGTGGTGGAACTCGCGATCCGGACGTCCTTGGGGTTGTCGGTGGTCGGCGCGTAGCCGAGGTCGGTGGCGCCGGCGAGCAGGCGCGTCAGGTGGTCCAGGAACGCGAGCTCCTGGCGCATGAGCGCCCGGTTGATCGTGTGCTCGCGCTGGATCTCGGACAGGAGGCCGCGCAGATCGGCGGAGCGCTCGCGGGCCCGGCTCGCCTGGTCGGCGGTCATGAGCTCGCAGATCGCGTCCAGCGTGACGGTCGGGCCGGGGACGCCGAGCTCGACGCCCGCGGTGGCCAGCAGCGCGGAGCGCTCGGACTCCAGGCCGGAGCGCAGCTCCATCTCGGTCTGGATGTCCGAGAGGCGCGCGAGGACCGAGTCGACGTCCTGGGAGCGGATGGCCTTGCCCTGGCGCAGGACGTAGTCGAACAGGCGGCGGGCCGAGGCCAGCTGCGCGTCCAGGTGGCGGATGATCGGCTCGCCGAGGCGGCTGGGGACGGCGAGGGTGGTCACTTGGGGCTCTCCGGCAGGTCGACGAGGGTGCGGGCGATGCCCAGACCGCCGGCCTGGGTGATCGAGTCGGCGAGCGCGTCGGGCAGCATCGACGCGTAGGGGCTGTCGCTGAGGGCGCTTCCGGCCGTGGCCGTCAGCTGCTTGGTCAGCTCGGTGGTGAGCTGCTTCTCGAACATCAGGCCCGCCGCGTACTGGTGCTGGACCTGGGTCGAGGCGGCGCGGATGTCCGCGGGCAGCGAGCTGCGATCGATCGGGGGAAGCGTGCTCATCAGCGCTTGAGCTGGTTGGCCATCTGCGCCATCTCGTCCTGCATGGTCACGGCCTTGCCCGCGAACGAGTAGGCGCGCTGGGAGATCATCATGTCGGCCATCGCGTCGCCCATGTCGACATCGGAGGCCTCGAGCACGCCCTGCTGCAGCTTGCCGTTGGCTCCGGCGCGCGTGGCGGCGCCGCTGTCGGCCGTGGCGGCCTTGAGGTTGTCGCCGATCGAGCGCAGGCGCTCGGGCGAGCGGACCGTGTAGAGCGAGATCTGCCCGAGCGTGCGGGCGCCGTCGGTGACGGCGCCTTCGGGCGAGATCGAGATCTTGCTCTTGTCGACGGCGGCCGGGATGGTGACCGGCGGCTGCAGCGGCAGCCCGTCGGCCAGCAGCCGGCCGTTGGCGTCGGTCGTGAGCTGGCCGTTCTTGGTCAGCGCGGTCGTGCCGTCGGCCTGGCGGACCTGGAAGTAGGCGTCCCCGCTGATGGCGAGGTCCAGCGGCTCCCCGGTGGTCTTGAGCGGGGCCGGCGCGTTGCCGCGACCGATGGTCGTGACCGCGGCGCCCGCACCTTCCTCGGTGCCGGCCTTGCCGCCGAGACCGCTCGCGTTGTACACGAGGTCCCGGAAGGCCACCCGCTGACGCTGGTAACCGACGGTGTTGACGTTGGCAATGTCGTTCGACAGCGCATCGAGGCGCGTCTGCTGGGCGACCATGCCGGCGGCCGCCGAGTACATACCTTCAAGCATGGGGGGTCCTGGAGGGAGGGAGCCCGGTCTCCGCAAGTGCGGTCCAACCGGTGGGCTCTTTGTCTCCCCGGTGGTCGGATGTCCGCGTCCCAGATGTAGGGGCGCTGGACGATCGTCCGATCACCGGGCGATGCTGCTCAAGCCGGGCGATCAGCCCGGAACGGTTCCAACCTGGTTCGCTGCCTTGTCGAGGGTGCTGTCGATCGTCTGGATCGCCTTCTGGCTCGCCTCGTAGGCCCGCATCGAGGCCATCATGTCCACCATCACGGTGGTCGGCTCGATGCCGGACCCCTCGAGGGCTCCGTTGATGACCTTGCCGGTGGCCTGGCCGTTGGCGGTGCCGGTGAAGAGTGCGTTGCCCTGCTTCTTGGCGTCGGGGACGTCGAAGACGCCGAGCCGGGAGGGATCGACCTTGCCGTCGACGACCTGGAGGGGCTGTCCGTTCTGACCGAGCACCTCCTCGCCGAGCTGGTCGACGAGCGTCCCGTTGGGGCCTTGGGTGAAGGCGCCGTTGCGGGTGAAGCGCTGGCCGTTGGCCGTGTTGACCGCGAAGTAGCCCTCGCCCTGGACGGCGAAGTCCAGCGGCTCGGAGGTGGGCTTGACGGCCTGCGGGCTGAGATCGGTGACGGTGGCGTCGACCTGGGCGCCGGCGCCGAGAGGGCCGATCACCGCTCCTGTCTTGGTGTTGCTCAGGAGCATGTCGGGGAACGACCGCACGGCTGACCGATCTGCCTTGTATCCGGGGGTGGCGGCGTTGGCGATGTCGTTGGCGAGCTGATCCTGGCGGACCTGCTGGGCGAGCATGCCGGAGGCCGCGATGTAGAGACCACGATCCATTTGCCCTTGCAGTCGGCCAGTCGGCACACTTCTTGAGATGCAGCGCCCGATCGAGCTCGTCCTGCGTGCGGGAGACCTGGAGGTTCCGCTGGCGCTGGGGTCCGTGCTGCCGGCGCGCGTGCTCAGCTCGAGCACGGTGTGGCTCGCCGGCGTGCGCATTCGCGCGATCGTGCCGGCCGATGCCGTGGTGGGGGAGGAGGTGCGCGTCCGCGTGACCGAGGCCGATCTGGGTGCGAACCGGATCGTCCTTCAGGTCATTCGCGACGCGCCGCCGGAGGGTCCGGCGCTGATCGACGTGCGGGCGTAGGGCTCAGCCCACGCCAGCCGCACGTCCGGGAAGGTGCACCCAACCCGGTGGGGCGCTACGCGACGAGCTCGGCCAGCTCGCGGCTGGACGCCAGCTGCTCGCGCAAGGTGCGCTTCAGGGCGCTGTGGATCTGGCAGACGCGGCTCTCGGAGACGCCGAGGATCTCGCCGATCTCGGCCAGCGTCAGGTTCTTGACGTAGAGCAGGACCGCGACCTCGCGCTCCCGCTGGGGCAGCTTGGCGAACGCGTGGCGGAACTTGCGCTTGAGCTCCTCGGCTCCGGCGGCGTGCTCGGGGTCGAGGCGACGGTCGGTCGCGGCCAGCGTGGCCACGCGCTCGATCGTGGTGCCCTCGTCGGAGAGGACGAGCGCGTTGAGCGAGGTCACGTCGGACGTGGTGATCTCGTCCTGGCGCTTGCGGATCTCGGCGACGGTCGTGCCCATCGAGTCGGCCAGCTCGGCCAGGGTCGGGCGGCGGCGGTACAGGACGGTGAACTCGTCCACCGCCTTCGTGAGGTCGCGCTCCCAGCGGCGGACGGAGCGCGGGGCCCAGTCCTGGCGGCGGAGCTCGTCGAGGATCGCGCCGTGGATGCGCGTCCAGGCGTACTGCTCGAGCGTCGCGCCCTTCTCGGGGTCGTAGCGATCGATCGACATGATGAGCGCTTCAAGACCGCAGGAGAGGAAGTCCTCGACCTCGGCATTGGCCGGCATCTCGCGGACCTTGCGGTAGACGATGTACTTGACCATCGGGGCGAAGGTCAGGATCAGGCGGTCCCGGGTGCGTCCGTCCGACGTGTCCTGATACTCCTGCCAGAGAGCCAGCGTCTCCTCGGCGGAGAGGCGACGCGGAGCGCTGGTGCGCTGAGCGGTCATGGTGGGGGAACTCCTTGGGCCGGGGTCTGCCCTGGGCGGGGCGGGGTGGGTGCGAGGGAGGTATCGGGCGGATGTCCATGCCTCCGCATCCCCACTTCTGGGTAGATGGCCCTCGGACATTGGTGGACGCTGTCCATCCCCAGAAGTGGGGAGGGGGGAGGGGCGAATCCCCCGCGCGCCGAAAGTTCTCGTGACACCGGTCGATGACCCGGGGCAGCCAGCGTCTTCCCCTGCCCGAAGAGGTTCCCCGCCCCATGGCCCTTCGCCTCACCGACTCGCTCCCCGCCGCAGACATCGCCGCTCCCTCGCTCGAGGCGTCCGGCGTCCTCCTCCACGCCCGCGCGCAGCGCCTGCTCGCCGCGGGCGACGTCACCGCCTACCGCGCCCTGTTCGCCGAGGCCGCCGCGATCGAGGACGTCCACCGCCGCCACGAGGCGCGCCTCGCGCTGCTGGATGCAGGACTCAGCGCGCCGGGGACGAAGGCCTCGATCATCGCGCCGGTCTTCGCCGCGGTCGCCGAGTCCGTCGTCGTCCTGCTGGAGGAGAACCCGCGCGAGCCGTCCTTCGTCAACCTCGGCGGCGTCGCCTTCTACGAGCTCGGCGAGCTGTCCACGGCCGAGCGCCTCTTCGCCGCCGCCGAGCGGATGGACCCCGAGCTGCCCAACGTCTCCGCCAACCTGGCCGAGATCGGCCGGCGCCGCCGCCAGGGCCTGACCGCCCGTCCGAGCCTCCCCGCGCACGTGGTCGCGCGCATGAAGGACCTGCGCGACCGCGCCAAGCGCGTCGCCGAGCGGGCCCGCCCCGCCACCGACCTGACGATCTCGCTGTGCATGATCGTCAAGGACGAGGAGTCGATGCTCGGCCAGTGCCTGGCCGCGGCCAAGGACCACGTCGACGAGATCATCGTCGTCGACACCGGCTCCACCGATCGCACGATCGAGATCGCCCGCGAGCACGGCGCGACCGTCCTGGAGACCACCTGGACCGGCGACTTCTCGGCGGCCCGCAACGTCTCCTTCGACGCCGCGACGTCGGACTGGATCCTCTACCTGGACGCCGACGAGGTCCTGACCGACGGCGACGGGCCGCGGCTGCGCGAGCTCGCCGGGCGCACCTGGCGCGAGGCCTTCTACCTCATCGAGACCAACCACACGGGCGACATGGAGGACGGCACCGCCGTCACCCACAACGCCCTGCGCGTCTTCCGCAACCGCCCCGAGTACCGCTTCGAGGGCCGCATCCACGAGCAGATCGCGCACACGCTGCCCGGCTTCCTCTCGGAGCGCTTCGAGGTCTCGGGCGTCCGCCTGGAGCACTACGGCTACCTCGGCGCCGTCCGCGACGCCAAGGAGAAGTCGCGCCGCAACATCGACCTGCTCGAGGCGCAGATCGCCGACGGCGTCGACTCGCCGTTCCTGCACTTCAACCTCGGCTCCGAATACGCCGCGGTCGGCGACAGCGAGCGGGCCCGCGACGAGTTCCTGCTCTCGTGGGACATGTCCTCGACGATCGAGAACCGCGGCACCTTCGGCTTCATGCCGTCGCTGACCAGCCGCCTCATGCGCGCGCTGCGCATCTGCGGCCAGCACGACGAGGTCTTCGCGCGCGGCGCGGAGGCGCTGGACCTGCTGCCCGGCTTCACGGACATCGTCTTTGAGCAGGCCATGAGCGCCCGCGCGCTGGAGGACGAGGCGCGCGCCGAGGAGCTCCTGGAGCTCTGCCTGGAGTGGGGCGACGCCCCGTCCTCCTACTCGGCGACCAACGGCTGCGGCACCTTCCTGGCCATGGCCGCCCTCGGCGACCTGCGCCGCGACCAGGGCCGGCTCGAGGAGGCCGAGGAGCTCTTCCGCCAGGCGCTGGTCGACCACCCGCGCTTCCTCTCGACCGTCGACCCGCTCGCGTCGGTCATGCTGACCCGCGGTGCCGAGCCCGCGTCGGTCGTGGCCTTCATCCACGAGACGATCGGCGAGCCCTCGCCCGCCGCCCGCTTCATGCTGGCCCTCTCGCTGTACGAGGCCAAGGCCGTCGAGCTGGCCGAGGTCGAGCTGCGCGCCGTCCTCGCGCGCCAGCCCGAGAGCGGCCCCGCACGCCTGGCCCTGACCGAGGCGCTGCTCAGCCAGAGCCGCTACGAGGACGCCGCGCAGGAGGCCATGGCCATCGCGCCGGGCGCCGCCTTCGGCGCCGAGGCCGCGCGCGCTGCCGCCTTCGCCCATCTCGCCGCCGGCTCGGCCGACGGCGCGGAGGAGGCCCTGCGAGCCGCTCGCGAGGCGGAGCTGTTCGAGCCCGAGATCGTGCTGCTGGACGCCTGGCGCGCGATCGTGGCCGGGGAGACGCCGCCGGCGACGCTGCCGGCCGAGACCTCGCCCGCGCTGTTCGTGATGCTGGAGGCGCTGCTGCGGGTCACCGACGTCGACGCGTTCGTCACGCTCGTGCCGCTCGCCGAAGCGGTCTCGATGCCGTGGCGCGAGCGCCGGGAGAAGCTCGCGCAGCTCTACTTCCGCCGCGGCTTCCTCGAGTCGGCCGCCGACGAGTGGATCGCCGTCTGCGAGGGCGGCGTCCCGGACGCCGACGCGCTGGCGGGGCTGAGCTGGGTCGCGGTCGGCCGCGAGCTGCCCGACGACGCCCGCACGCTCGCCGAGGAGGCGCTGAACCTGCAGCCCGATCACGCCTGGGCGCGCGCTGCCCGGGAGCGCGTCCCCGCTTGAGCGGCATGAGCGCCGCATCGAACATTGGGCCGTTGTGCCCGCTGCAGGTCAATCGTCTCGCCCACGCGCCGATCTTGGGGGGGATGAACCCACCGACCCATGGACGGGTCGGGGAAAGATCCAGGAGGAACGCTTATGAGCTTGGAGATGCCGCAGCGCGCGCACACCGCCGAGGTGCTGCCCCTGCGACATCGTCCCCATCGCCGCGCGAGGGGACCGCTGAAGGGCGCTCAGAGCCGGGCCCAGGTCATCGACCTGGCGGTGGAGCGCGAGAAGCGGATCCCGAACGAGGTCTTGGAGGCGATGGCGCAAGCCGAGGCGTACTGGGAGCACCTGGACGCCGCCGGCCTGCACGTCCACTTCGACCTGACGCGGGACGGTGTGAGCGCCGTGCTGCGCGACGAGCACCAGGGTCTGGAACGCCAGCTGTCGCTGGTGGACGCCGTGAACCCGCCCCATCTGTTGCCCCCCGACGCTGCGTGACTGAGGTGAGCTGAACCCATGGGAGTTTCTCTGAGCGGACTTGGTTCGTCCGGAATCGACACGGGCGCGGTGGTCGACCAGTTGATCTCGCTCGAGGCCCAGCCGCTCACGCGGATGACGCACCAGAAGACGATCGCGACGACGCGATCGCAGGCGCTGACGGACATCGAGTCCCGGCTGCGCAACCTGAAGACGTCCTCGGACGGCCTGAAGGACATCCTGCTCTGGAACCCGGTGCAGTCGGTCGCCAGTTCCAACACCGATCAGTTCACCGCCGCCGCCGCGGCGGGCGTCTCGCCGGGCGCGCACTCGGTCACGATCACCCAGATGGCGCGGTCCGCGCAGGACAGCTACACGTGGACGCCGCAGCCGGCCGCGAGCACGCTGTCGATCAACGGCGTGACGGTCAACGTCGATGCCAACGCGTCGATCGACGACGTCACCAGCATGGTCAACGGCAACTCGTCGCTGGGCGTCTACGCGGTCAACGCGGGCGGCAAGCTCGTGCTGACCAGCCGCGCCACCGGCGCGGCCGCCTCGGCGGTCACCGCCGGCGCGACCGGCGGCGGCCTCTCGGCGGCCGACCCGGCCAAGCACAAGGACGGGCTCAACGCCCAGGGGACCCTGGACGGCGTCGCCTTCGACCAGGCCTCCAACACGATCTCCGGCTCCGGCAGCTCGCCGTCCGCCGTCAACGTCCCCGGCCTGACGATCACCCTGAAGTCGGTCACGACGACCACCGGGACGATCGACGTCGGCGTGCCGGTGGTCGACCGCGCGCGCGTCAAGGCGGCGATGAAGGACTTCGTCTCCAACTACAACGACACGCTGGACTTCATCAACGGCAAGGTCAACGAGAAGAAGCAGACCAACAGCGACGGCGCCGGCAACGCGACGAAGGACACGATCGACTACTCCAAGGGCGTCCTGTTCGGCGACTCGGGGCTGCGCGACATCCTCAGCGCGATGCGCCTGGCCGTCTCCAACACGGTCGGCACCCCCGGTCTGCCGGGCACGATGAACACGCTCGCGCAGATGGGCGTCTCGACCGGCGCCGCGAGCTCGACGATCAACGCCGACGCGGTGTCGGGCAAGCTCGTCTTCACCGACGCCACGTTCGACGCGGCGATGGACAGCGACCCGTCGTCGGTGCAGAAGATGCTCGGCGGCCAGCTCGGCGTCACCGGGTTCGCCCAGTCGTTCACGGCGCTGCTGACGCCGCTCGTGCAGTCCAGCGGCGTGCTCGACCAGCGGATCTCCTCCGCCGACTCCGACGCCAGCGACCTCGACACCCAGATGGCCACGCTGAACTCCCGCCTGGACGACCGCACTGCGGCGCTCAAGAAGCAGTTCTCGGCGATGGAAGCCGCGATCACCAGGAACAACAGCCAGCTCCAGTCGCTGCTCAGCCGGCTGGGCACGACGAACGCCTAGAGCGTCCGGCCAACCGTCATCAACCCCGTTCCCACGACGCCGATCACCTGAACGTGAATCCCTACGCATCTCCAAACGCCTACCAGGAGAGCGCGGTCCTCACCGCCTCGCCCGGTCAGCTCGTCGTGATGCTCTACGACGGCATCCTGAAGTTCCTGCGCCAAGCCGACCTCGCGATCGGCGAAGACCGCATCGAGGCCACGAACGAGCGGCTGGCCCGCGCGGAGGCGATCATCACCGAGCTCCACGCCACCCTGGACCTCAGCCAGGGGAAGATCGCCGAGAACCTCGAGGGGATCTACGTGTTCTGGAAGAGGATGCTGTGGGAGATCCGCCGCGACCGCGACCGCGAGAAGCTCGCCCGCCTCCTCGTCATGGTCCGCGAGCTGCGCGACGCCTGGGCCGTCATCGCCACGCAGGCCGCATGAGCGCCGCGTCGGCGAACACCGCCTCCGACGGCGGCGGCGTGGCCGCGGCCCGCCGCCTGCTCGAGGTCGCGCACGAGGAGCTCGAGATCGTCCGCGACGGCGACGTCCAGCAGCTCCACGAGCTGCACCAGCGCCGAGACGACGCCCTGGCGTCGCTCCCCTCCACTTTCTCTCCGGCGGCCCGCGAGCTGCTGGAGCAGGCCGTCTCCGTCCAGGAGGAGGTCAGCGAGCTGCTGACCCACTCGATGGGCGTCCTGCACGGCGAGCTGGGACTCGTCGCCCGCGGACGCCGCCTCGCGCGGGGCTACGCGCCCGTGCGCACCCCCGTGCGCGCGCTGCTGGACCGCTCGGCCTAAAGAACGTCGGCGCCCGTCCGACGACAGGGGTGTCCCAAGACGAAGTCCAGGTCCGACGGACGGCCTTCCCTCCCTCCTCCCTCCAACCCCTCCCTCCCTATGGACATCTTTGACCCGACTCAGCGTCTGCTGGAAGCCGCGATGCGTGGCGCGAATACGCGCCATACCGCCCTTGCGCAGAACCTCGCCAACGCGAACTCACCGAACTACAAGCGTGTCGACGTCGACTTCCATTCCGCTCTGCGGGACGCGTGGAGCCAGGCCGGGAACTCGGCCGGGGACGACGCCGAACCCAACAGCGATCCGGGGGCGGCCCTGCAGCACGTGCCGTTCGCCAAGACGCGCGACAACACGATGACGCGGGTGGACGGCAGCGGCGTCGACATCGACGTCGAGACCTCGTCGCTGGCCGCCAACGGCCTGGAGTACGAGGCACTGGCCGCGGTCGCCAAGACCCGCAACGCCATCATGACGACCGCGATCGGACGCTGACATGGGTCTGTTCGACGCAATCCAGATCTCGGGCTCCGGCCTGAGCGCCGAGCGCCTGCGGATGGACGTGACGGCCGAGAACCTGGCCAACGCGCAGTCCACCCGCGGCGCCGACGGCACGCCGTACCAGCGCAAGCAGGTCGTCCTGGAGGCGGTCGACGGGCAGAGCGGTTTCGCCGACGCCCTCGCCGCCGCCAACGGCGCTCCCGCCGCGACGAGCAACGGGCAGACGCCCGGGGTGAAGGTCGCGGCCATCACCGAGGACCCGACCCCCGGGCACCGGGTCTACGACCCGAGCCACCCGGATGCCGACAACACCGGCTACGTGACGATGCCGAACGTCGACTCCGTCACCGAGATGGTCGACCTCATCAGCGAGTCCCGGTCCTACGAGGCCAACGTGACCGCGATGCAGTCGGCCAAGACCATGTTCTCCAAGACCTTGGACATCCTGCGATGACGATCGAAGCGATCACCGCCGCTGCCGGCCACGCCACCGAATGGGCGATGCCGCAGATCGAGCCCCTCGGCCCCGAGGGCCAGCTCGAATCCTCCTCTGGCGCAGACGCCGTCTCCGGCGCCACCTCCGCCGGGGGCTCCTCGTTCGGCGACGTCCTGACCAAGGCCGTCGGCGAGCTCAACCAGACCCAGGTGGACGCGGCCACCGAGGCGCAGAAGCTCGCCACCGGCCAGACCAGCGATGTCAACAGCGTCGTCATGGCCGCCGAGCACGCCCAGATGTCGATGGCGCTGGCCGCGACGGTCCGCGACAAGTCCGTCATGGCCATCAACGACATCCTGCGCACCCAGGTCTAGAACGAACCCCCTCCGCCTGCCATGAAGCTCCTCCAGACCCTGTCACCGCGACAGCGGATCGCCATGGGCGTCGGCGCTGCCGCCGTGCTGCTCGTCGCCTTCCTGCTGTTCCGCCTCGCCACCGCGCCGAGCTTCACGCTCATGGCCAGCGGACTCGACCCGGCCAAGACCGGCAAGATGACCGCTGCGCTGGACAGCGCCGGCGTCCCGTACGAGCTGCGCAACAACGGCACTGCGATCGCGGTGTCCAAGGGCGCCGAAGCCCAGGCGCAGGTCGCGCTGGCGGGCAAGGGTCTGTCGACGGCCAGCACCGGCAGCCAGGTGGACTACTCCCTGCTGGACAAGCAGAAGATGGGCGCCTCGACCTTCCAGCAGCAGATCGCCTACCAGCGGGCGCTGGAGGGCGAGATCGCCAACACGATCTCCCAGGTCGAAGGCGTCCCGGGCGCGCAGGTGCGCCTGACGATGCCCAAGGACCAGCTCTTCACCGACGAGGCCAAGCCGGCCACCGCCGCGGTCCTGCTGGAGGGTGACTCCAGCGGCCTTCAGGGCGGTGCGGTCAAGGGCATCGCCTCGATGGTCGCCTCCTCCGTCGAGGGGCTCAAGACCGACAACGTCACGATCACGGACGCGTCCGGCCAGCTGCTGTGGCCCGCGCAGGACGGCGCAACGGCCGGCGGCACCTCCAAGCAGGCTGCCGAGGCGCGCTACAACGCATCGCAGGAATCGGACATCGCCTCCATGCTGATGTCGACCCTCGGGCCGGGCAAGGCCGAGGTCCAGGTCAATGCCGACCTCAACGTCGACAAGATCACGCGCGCGCAGCTGCAGTACGGCAAGGGCGTTCCTTCGCAGACCACGAAGGAGAGCGAGAAGCTCAGGTCCAACGGTGCGGGCTCGGGCGCGACGGCAGGGACGAGCACGAACATTCCCGGGTATGCGGCCGGCGCCGCAGGCAGCGGCGGGAAGTCCAACTACACGTCCAAGAAGGGCAGCACCACCTGGGCGAACCCCAAGACGGTGACCAACACCGAGGTGGCTCCCGGCGCGATCAACAAGCAGTCGGTCTCACTGATCCTGGACAAGTCGATTCCCGCCGCGCAGATCCCGGGCATCAAGAACGCGGTCGCCGCCGCGGCCGGTCTGGACCCCAAGCGCGGGGACACGATCGCCGTGACGCAGGTCGCCTTCGCCACCACGCCCGCGGCCGCCAAGAAGCCGCTGGTCGACCCCTCCGGCATCCTCGGCTACGTCAAGTACGCCCTGCTCGGGATCGCCTCCCTGCTCTTCCTCTTCTTCATCACCCGCCACCTGCGGCGCCGTGAGGACGAGGTCCTGGCCGAGCCCACCTGGCTGCGCGAGCTCAACTCGCCCATCCCGGTCGGTCAGCTCGAGGCGGTCGAGGAGCCCGCGACCGCCCTGCAGCGCGGCTCCAACCGGACGCGGGCGCGGATCGAGGAGACGGTCAACCGCGAGCCCGAGCGCGTCGCCACGGCCCTGCGCACCTGGATGGCCGAGGACGAGGTGCGCGACGCCGAAGCGGCGGCCAAGCTATGAGCACGCTCGTCCCCATCAGCGCAGCGGTCGGCAACCTGACCGGCCGGCGCAAGGCCGCGGTCATGCTCATCGCCCTCGGGCCCGAGAAGGCCGCCAACATCCTCCAGCACATGGACGACCAAGAGGTCCAGCTGCTGTCGCTGGAGATGGCGGCGCTGCGGACCGTGCCGGCCGAGACGACGCAGGCGGTCTTCGACGAGCTCGTCGAGCGCGTCACCGCCGGCGAGTCCGGCAGCCTCGGTGGCGAGGACTTCACGCGGGACGTGCTCGAGCGCCGCTTCGGCGTCGCCCGGGCCAAGGAGATCCTCGACGAGGTCACCGGCAACCAGACGCACCGCCCGTTCGAGTTCCTGCGGTCCACGCCGCCCGAGCAGGTCGCGCAGTTCCTCCAGGAGGAGGCGCCGCAGACCATCGCCATCGTGGTCGCCTCGCTGCCGACGTCGGTCGCGGCGCGCGTCCTGGCCGAGATGCCCAAGGACATCCAGGCCGAGATCGCGATGCGGATCGCGACGATGAGCGAGACGAACCCGCTCGTGGTCCGCGACCTCGAGGCGGCGATCAAGGACAAGCTGTCGGTCATCCTCGACCAGGAGCTCACCGCCGCCGGCGGCGTGCAGTCGCTGGCCGAGATCCTCAACCAGGCGGGACGCTCGACCGAGCGCCACGTGCTGCAGGCGATGGCCGAGAGCGACCTGGCCCTCGCCGAGGAGGTCCGTCAGCGGATCTTCACCTTCGACGACATCGTCACGCTCAGCGATCGCGACATCCAGATCCTGCTGCGCGACGTCGACCAGAAGGACCTCGCCATCGCCATGCGCGGGATCGACGAGGCCATCCAGGAGAAGATCCTCGGCAACCTCTCCGAGCGCGGCGCGCAGATGCTGCGCGAGGACATGGAGGTCATGCCCCCGCAGCGCAAGAACGTCGTCGACGAGGCGCAGAGCAAGATCGTGCGCGCCGCGCGCACGCTCGACGACGCGGGCACCATCAGCATCCGCCAGGCCGACGAGGAGGAGATCGTATGACGACCGAGTCGTTCACCCCGGTCTCCTTCTCCTTCGACCCGCTGGAGCAGCCGCCGGACCTGTCGATCCCCGTCGCCGACCGCTTGCGCCAGGCCGAGGAGATCCTCAGCTCCGCGCGCACCGAGGCCGACGAGATCCGCCGTCAGGCGTTCGAACAAGGCTTGCAGGAGGGACTGCAAGAGGGACAGCGCATGGGCCGCGAGGAGGCGCTCGCTCACGTCGAGCCCGCTTCCGCGGCCCTGCGCGAGGCCACTTCGCAGCTCCAGACCACCATCGACCAGTTGGCCGAGCAGATGGAGACAGCGGCCATCGACCTCGCCCTGCGCATCGCCGACCAGGCCCTGGGTGCCGCGCTCGAGGTCAACCCCGAGCGCGTCCTCGACGCCACGCGCGGCGCGCTGCGCCGCCTGGTGGAGCGCGGCCGCGTGCTCGTGCTCGTCAATCCCGACGACCTCGAGCTCGTCCGCGCCGGCATCGCCGACGTGGTCGGCGAGCTGGGCGGCATCGACCACTGCGAGGTGCAGGCCGAGCGCCGCGTCGCCCGCGGTGGCGCCATCGTGCAGACCGAGGAGGGCGAGGTCGACGCGACGCTGCAGACCAAGCTCGCCCGCGCCCGCGAGGCGATCGAGCATGAGCTCAACGACCGCTGAGGCCGACGCGCTGGAGCTGGACGAGCGCCCGCTCGGCCGCGCCATCGACGCGATCTTCCGTGCCGACCTGCACCGCCGCCGCGGCCGCGTCACCGACCTGATCGGCCTCATCATCGAGGCCACCGGCCTCGAGGCCGAGATCGGCGAGGTCTGCGAGGTCCAGGTCGGCCGCTGGGCCACCCCGGTCCTCGCCGAGGTCGTGGGCTTCCGCGCGCGCCGCACGCTGCTGATGGCGCTGGGCGAGATGAACGGCATCGGCCCCGGCAATGCCGTGACCGCCACCGGCCGCGCGCTCAGCGCGCCCGTCGGCGATGGACTGCTCGGCCGCGTCCTGGACGGCCTCGGCTCCCCGATCGACGATCGCGGCGAGGTCGACTCCGCCCGCCTGACGCCCGTCGTCGCCTCGCCGCCCGACCCCCTCACGCGCCCGCGCATCCAGCAGCGCATGGGCCTCGGCGTCCGCGCCCTCGACGGGCTCGTGCCCGCCGGGATCGGCCAGCGCCTGGGCATCTTCGCCGGCTCCGGCGTGGGCAAGTCGTCGCTGCTGGGCATGATCGCCCGCTCGTCGACCGCCGACGTCAACGTCATCTGCCTCGTCGGCGAGCGTGGCCGAGAGGTGCGCGAGTTCATCGAGCGCGACCTCGGCAGCGCCCTGGCCCACTCGGTCGTCGTCGTCGCCACCTCCGACCAGCCCTCGCTGGTGCGGATCAAGGCGGCGCAGACCGCCACCACGATCGCCGAGCACTTCCGCGATCAGGGCAAGGACGTCATGCTCATGATGGACTCGGTCACCCGCTTCGCCATGGCGCAGCGCGAGGTCGGCCTGGCCATCGGCGAGCCGCCCGCCACCCGCGGCTACACGCCGTCCGTCTTCGCCGTCCTGCCGAAGCTGCTCGAGCGCTCGGGCACGAGCGAGAAGGGGTCGATCACCGGCCTCTACACGGTGCTCGTCGACGGCGACGACATGAACGAGCCGATCGCCGACGCGGTCCGCTCGATCCTCGACGGCCACATCGTCCTCACGCGCGAGCTCGCGCACGCCGGCCACTACCCGGCCGTCGACGTGCTGCAGTCCGTGTCGCGACTGGTCGGCGAGGTCGTCACCGACGACGTGCGCCGGGCCGGGATGAACGTCCGGTCGATGCTCTCGGCCTACCACGACAAGGCCGACCTGATCTCGATCGGCGCCTACGAGCGCGGGACCGATCCCGCGACCGACCGGGCGATCGACCTCAAGCCGCACATCGACGCCTTCCTGCGCCAGGAGCTCACCGAGCACGACTCGGTGCAGGACGTCGACGCGCGCCTGCTCGAGCTCGGCAACGCCGGGATCGTGGCCACGCCGGCCATGCCCGTCGCCGCCGCGCCGGCCCCGGCGCGCACCCCGATGACCCCGGGCGAGAGCGCCCTCCCGCCGCTGAACATCACGGCATGAGCGCGCACTCGGACAGGTGTCCAGTCGGCCTCTTCCCCGGCGACCAGCGACCGACTACAGGGTTGTGAGCAGCAAGCCCTTCAAGTTCCGGCTCGAGCGCGTGCGCGAACTGCGCGAGCGCGACGAGGACCGGGCCCGTGAGGAGCTCGCCGTGTCGCTCGGCCATCAGCTGCGCGGCACCGCGATGCTGCAGGCCGCGGCCGATCAGGTCCGCGACGCACGCACGCTGCGCACCACGGGTGTGGGCGGCGGCGTCAGCGGCGCCGACCTCGTCGCGCAGGAGCGTTGGGTGGAGCGGCTGGAGTCCGAGCGCGCCACGGCCGAGCTGGCCGTTGCGCGGGCATCGGCCGAGGTCGCGCACCGTCGCGGTGAGCTGGTCGCGGCGCGTCAGCGTCGCGAGGCGCTCGAGCGGCTGAAGACCCGTCAGCAGGGCGAGCACACCGCCAAGGTCCTGCGGGCCGAGGGCGCGATGCTCGACGAGATCGCCCTGGCCGCGCACATCCGCCGTCAACCCGGACACAAGGCCGCATGATGACCCACTTCGCCCAGCAGGACGCCATGGTCGGCGGGCACCGGTTCACCGCATGAGCATCACCGCCATCAACGACCGCATCGCCCAGCTGCAGGCCATGACGGCCACGCTCGACAACGGCCTGGCCCAGTCGGCCTCGGCGGCCGGCGGCGTCGCCGCTCCCGTCGACCCGTCGGCCACGACCACCAGCACGCCGTCCACGAGCTTCCAGTCGATGCTCCAGCAGGCCACGGCCACGCAGACCTCGACCGCCGCGACCAGCGGCGACTCCACCGCCTACGACGCGATGATCCAGCAGGCCGCCCAGGCCAACGGGATCGACCCGTCCCTGCTCAAGGGGCTCATCCGCCAGGAGTCCGGCTTCGACCCCAACGCCCGCAGCGGCGCCGGGGCGAGCGGCCTGACCCAGCTGATGCCGTCGACGGCGGCCGGGCTCGGCGTGAGCGACACGACCGATCCCCAGCAGTCCATCGACGGGGGCGCGAAGTACCTGCGCGAGCAGCTCGACGCGTTCGGCGGCGATCAGACCAAGGCCCTGGCCGCCTACAACGCCGGTGCCGGAGCGGTCCGCAAGTACGGCGGGGTCCCGCCCTACGCCGAGACCCAGAACTACGTGACCAGGGTGCTCGGCTACGCCAACGAGTATCGATCCTCGACCCCGGTGAGCATCACATGACCACAGCAGTCCAACCGGCGGCGCCTCCCGGCCCCGTCGTCAAGGGGAGCGGCGGCCCACCCGGCCCCGACCACCCCCCGGACACCGGCTTCGACCGCGTCCTCGATCAGCACGAACAGGCCCGGACCGCCACTGCGGAAGGCCACAAGAAGGACAAGGCGGACGCCGACGCGTCCGGCGGCAGCTCCCAGGACCAGTCCACCTCCGGTGACGACGCGACGTCGTCGACGGCCATGGGCCCCAACGCCACCGTCACGCCGACTCCCGCGCTCCCGGTCGTTGCGGTCCTGCCGGTCGCGGTCCCCGATGCGTCGCTGCAGCTCCCCGCGGCGCCGACGGTGGACCCCGGCGCCGTGGTCGCCGATCCCAACGCGGCCGCGGCCGCCACGGACGGTCAGCCGGACGCCGGTCAGCTGACCAGCGTGGCGTCCCCTGCCCCGGCGCCCGTCGTCGACCCCGCCGCGATCTTCGCGGTGGGTGTCGCCGTCACGGCCGCGCCGACCGGCTCGACCGGCTCGACCGGCCCGGCCGGACC
>JAOPZL010000108.1 GCA_025964175.1 Solirubrobacterales bacterium | reverse complement strand
GATGCCCTGCGCTTCTCCGGCGTGCGCGGCATCACCGGTCGCCAGCAGGAGCTCGTCGACCAGTGTCTGGCCGACTACGACCTCGAGGGCTGGACGCACGGGCCGTGGACGTGACGGCCTTCGACCTTCACGGCGCCCCAGGGCATCTCATCCGCCGCGCCCAGCAGCGACACCAGGCACTGTGGCTCGAGCGGGTCGGTGACCGCCTCACATCGGTGCAGTTCGCGGCGCTGGCGCTCCTGGAGCGTGAGCCCGACCTCGACCAGCGCACCCTGGGAGAGCGCGTCTCCATCGACACGTCCACGCTGGCGGAGGTATGCCGCCGGCTGGCCGACCGCGGCCTCCTGGAGCGCGCCCGCGATCCACGTGACGCCCGGCGCTACGTCCTGCGGGTGACCGACGCGGGCGCCGCGGTGCTGCGCGAGGCGATTCCGGCGGTCGACGTGGTCGGCGAGCAGCTCCTGGCCGGGCTCGACGCCGCGGAACGCGAGACGCTCATCGCGCTCCTGCGACGGGTGCTCGTCTAGACCCAGAGGTCCCGGCGCGGGACGAGGCACGGGACCTACCCGATCCGGCGCTCCGGCCCACGGCGAGCGACCCGTCCCGTGCCGCCGGGAATTGGTCTATGTTCCCAGACAGAAGTTGTCCTTATACATAGACCTTCTGAGTCGAGGAGTCGGTATGCGCAGTCGCCTATGCGTTGGGCTCATGGCGTGCGCCGCCCTGGCGGTCGCAGGTTGTGGAAGCAGTTCCGACGGCGGATCCACGTCGTCGACGTCGTCGTCGACCACCGCGTCCTCGGGCTCGGCCGGTATAACCGCCGCCCAGGCCGAGATCGACAAGTACGCCGCGCAGCCCACGTTCGCGGCGCCCGGCGAGGCCTTCGACGCCAAGGCCGCGGTGCAGGGCAAGACCCTGCTGAGCATCCCGGCGTCCAGCACGATCCCCTTCGTGCAGACGCTGCAGGACGGGGTCAAGAAGCTGGCGCCCACGGTCGGCCTGAACTTCATCGACTGGCCCAACCAGGGCCAGCCGTCGCAGTGGGTCCAGGGCATGAACGCCGCCATCGCCCGCAAGGCCGATGCGGTCAACCTGATGGCCGGGATCAACCCCGAGAGCATCGGGCCGCAGGTGGCCAAGGCAGAGGCGGCCGGCATCCCGGTCATCGCCTCCCACCTCTACGACGTCGCCGAGACGCCGGCTCTGGGGACCGACCAGGTCTCGGCGCCCTACCGCCAAGCCGGCCGCCTCCTTGCCGACTGGGTCGTGGCCAAGACGAAGGCCAAGGCCGACGTGCTCGTGGTCAAGATCGACGAGGTGCCCTCGACCAAGCCGATGATGGCGGGCATCGACGAGGTCTTCCAGCAGCGCTGCGCCGAGGGCTGCAAGGTCGAGACGGTCAACGTGTCGATCGCCGACGTGGCGACCCAGATCCAGCCCGAGGTCCGCTCTGCGCTGACCCGCAACCCGAAGATCAACTACGTCATCGCGCTGTACGACTCCGCCGAGGCGCCGTTCGTGGTCTCGGCCATCAAGCAGGCCGGGGCCACCGGCCGCGTGAAGGTCGTGACCTTCAACGGGACGCCCAGCGTGCTGAAGATGGTCAAGAGCGGCGAGGTCGAGATGGACGTCGGCGAGAACCTCGAGTGGATCTCCTACGCGGTCCTGGACCAGTCGATGCGCATCATGGCCGGGATGGACCCGGTCAAGGATCCCAAGCTCCCGCTGCGCGTGTTCGACCAGAGCAACGTCGACGAGGCCGGCAACCCGCCGACCGACCACGACGGCTACGGCGACTCCTACATCGCCGGCTACCGCAAGCTCTGGGGCCTGACGGGCTGATCGCCCCGCGCGCCGAGGCGGGCCGTACGCCCGCCTCGGCGCGAGCCGGCGGCCCGACGCCGATCAGCGTTGCGGGAGCCGCGGCGGTCCGGGCAGGAGACGGTAACCGTCGACGACGGCCCCCGCGAGGTCGACGAGCCTGCGGTTGTCGGCGCGTGAACGCTCGCGCAGCAGCCCGAACGCGCCCGCTTCGTCGATGGAGTGGCGCTCCATCAGGATGCCTTTCGCGCGCTCGATCAGGGCCCGCCGACCGAACGCGCCTTCGAGCTCGTGGTACTCGGCGAAGCGCCGCAGCGTGATGTCGATCGCGCTCTGCCAGTCCTCGACGTCGGCGTCTGAGATGTGGGCGAAGACGCCGCGCTTGGAGGCCTCCTTGATGAAGCCGGGGTCGCGCGCGTGGAGGAGGACGATCACGGGGCACGTTGCTTTCCGAACGATCTTGTCGATCAGCTCCAGCGCGTGCTCAGAGCTGTCCCCGAGGCCGACCAGCGCGACGTCGGGACGCTCCCGGGCGGTGACCGGTCCCACGTCGGAGACCTCGATCTCGCGCGCGATCACCTCATGCCCCAGAGCCATCACGATCGGGGCCACGAGGGCCAGGCGAGCCTTGCGCTCGTTCGCGATCAGGACGCGTAGATGCTCGGTGTCGCGGTAGCTCATCAGGCGCTCCAGCGAGAGCGAGTCTAACCACGGGGCTCCTCCCGGAGAGGAGGCGACGACGGCCCTGTGAGCTTACGGCGCCAGCTGCGCTTCGACGAGCTGGCCGAGCGCGAGCCAGTTGGCGCGGACCGCGCTCGCCGCACCGGCGACGTTGGAGGTGGCGGCGCGCTCGATGATGGCGTAGTGCTGCGCGATCGCCGTGCGGCCGGGAAGGCGCTCGACGGCGAGGTGCTCCATCCGATGCAGGATGGGCAGCAGGCGCTCGATCGTCTGCACGACCGACGAGTTGGCGGATCGCTCGATGAAGATCTGGTGGAAGCGGTCGTCGGCGTCGCGGGCCTGCCCGGCGTCATGGGCCGACAGCGCTCGGACGTAGGCGTTCTGGGCCGCGTTGAGCGCGGCGATGTCGCTCGGGCTCAGCTGCGGGACCGCGAGCTCGGTGGCCAGGCTGTGGAGCGTCGCCAGCAGCGGGAAGGCGTCGTGGGCGTCCTGGGCGTGGATCTCCGTCACGCGGGTGAAGCGCTGCGGCCGTGATTCGACGAGACGGTCGTCGACCAGCCGCGCGAGCGCCTCGCGAACCGGGGTGCGACTGAGGCCCAGCCAACGGCACAGCTCGTCGTCATGGAGGTACTCACCGGGCGCCAGCGTCCCGTCGACGATGGCATCGCGCAGCGTCGCGTAGGCGGAGTCGCGCAGCAGCTCGCGCCGTACAGCCTGGCCTCCGTCAGGAACAGGCATCTCGAATATCAGTAGACCACCCGCACCCCTTTTCTTGCAAGGGACGGGCGACGGGCGTAGACCGGTTGTCATGCCGGAGACACAGACATGTGCCTAGCCATCCCGGGCCAGGTCCTCGAGTACGTCGACGAGGACAACCGGTTGGCGCGCGTCGACGTCGCCGGCGTGCACCGCACGATCAACGTCGCCCTGCTCGACGCCGACGGCGTGAGCGTGGCCGTCGGTGACTGGGTGCTCATCCACGTCGGCTTCGCGCTGTCCAAGGTCGACGAGGCCGAGGCGGAGGCGACGCTCAGCCTGCTGCGCTCCATGGGCGCGGACTTCGAACAGGAGCTCGCCGAGCTGCGAGCCAGCGTGATCGAATGAGTGACGTCGACCGGGCGTGCGAGCGCGAGGGTGCAGGAGGCCGAGACCTCGAGGCCCACTGCATCACCTGCGGCGACGACGGGGTCGACATGGTGGTGGTCGGGATCGACGCGGATCGCGGCCTCGCGCTCTGCCAGGACGCCGAGGGCCAACGCCAGAGCGTGGAGACCGCGCTCGTGGCCCCCGTCCAGGTCGGTGACCTGCTGCTCGTGCACGCGGGCACGGCACTGACGACGCTCGAGCAGGTGACCTCATGAGGTTCGTCGACGAGTTCCGCGACGCCGAGCTCGGACGCAGGCTGGCGATCGAGATCCGCGCCGCGGCCGACCCGGACCGTCACGTCAAGCTCATGGAGGTGTGCGGGGGCCACACGCACTCCATCTACAAGTACGGCCTGGACGACCTGCTCCCGTCCAACGTCGAGCTCGTCCACGGACCGGGCTGTCCGGTCTGCGTGATCCCGATGGGCCGGGTCGACGACGCGATCGCCATGGCCCACGAGCCCGGCGTGATCTTCACCTGCTTCGGGGACATGATGCGCGTCCCCGGATCGGACGGGACGCTGATGGACGCCAAGGCCGAAGGTGCGGACATCCGCATGGTCTACTCGCCGCTGGACGCGCTGCGCATCGCCAAGGCCGAGCCCGACCGCCAGGTCGTCTTCTTCGCGATCGGCTTCGAGACCACCGCCCCGTCGACCGCGCTCACGCTGAAGCGGGCCAAGGCCGAGGGCGTGGCGAACTTCAGCTGTTTCTGCAACCACGTGACGATCGTGCCGCCGCTGCGCGCCCTGCTGGACTCCCCCGACCTGCGCCTGGATGGCTTCGTCGGCCCGGGTCATGTCTCGACCGTCGTCGGAGCGCGCCCGCTGGAGTTCATCGCGGCCGACTACGGCAAGCCCGTCGTGGTCTCCGGCTTCGAGCCCACCGACATCCTCCAGTCCGTCCTGATGCTCCTCACCCAGCTGCGCGACGGGCGCTGCGAGGTCGAGAACCAGTACCGGCGCGTCGTCCCCTACGACGGCAACCTGCGCGCGCTGGAGGTCATGGCCGAGGTGTTCGCGCTGCGCCCCCACTTCGAGTGGCGCGGCCTGGGGTTCATCTCCCACAGCGGGCTGCGGCTGGGCGACGCCTACGCGGACTTCGACGCCGAGCTGCGCTACGCCGTGCCCGGGCTGCGCGTCGCCGACCCCAAGGCGTGCCAGTGCGGGGAGGTCCTCAAGGGCGTGATCAAGCCGTGGGAGTGCAAGGTGTTCGGGACCGCCTGCACTCCGGAGCGCCCGATCGGCACGTGCATGGTCTCCAGCGAGGGCGCCTGCGCCGCCTACTACAACTACGGGCGCTTCGCGCGCGAGAAGCAACTGGTCTAGTGACGGCGTCCGGACGCACCAGCGTGCGCGGGCGGGAGGCCGAAACCGGTTCCCCGACCGCGACCGACCGCGAGGAGCGGATCCTCGGGATCATCCAGACCGCGCGGGCCAAGCGCCCGAAGTTCCGCGACGCGCGCATCACGATGTCCCACGGCGCCGGCGGCAAGGCGACCAGCTCGCTGATCGAGGGGCTGCTCGTCCCCGCGTTCGCCTCGCCCGAGCTCGAGCGCCTGGCCGACGCCGGCAACGTCGACGTGGGCGACGCCCGGCTGGCCATGACCACCGACAGCTTCGTCGTGCGCCCGCTGCGCTTCCCGGGCGGCTCGATCGGCGAGCTCGCGGTCAACGGCACGGTCAACGACCTCGCCATGGCCGGCGCGCGGCCGGTGGCGCTCACGCTCTCGCTCATCCTCGAGGAGGGTCTCGAGGCCGACGTGCTCGCGGCCGAGGTCCAGGCCATCGCGTCCGCGGCGACGGCCGCCGGCGTGCGGATCGTGTCCGGCGACACCAAGGTCGTCGAGCGCGGCGCCTGCGACCAGATGTACATCTGCACGACGGGGATCGGTGAGCGCGATCCGCGCGCCGTCCTCTCCCCCTCCGCGCTGCGCCCCGACGACGTGCTGCTCGTCTCCGGGCGCATCGGGGAACACGGCACGGCGATCATGCTCGCCCGCGGCGAGTTCGAGCTCGGGGCCGACATCGGCTCGGACACCCGCAGCCTGTGGCCCGCCGTCGACGGGCTGCTGGCCGCCGCCGGACCGCAGCTGCGCTGCCTGCGCGACGCGACCCGCGGCGGCGTCGCCTCGGTGCTCAACGAGCTGGCGCGCGCCTCCGGGGTGGCCATGCTCATCCGCGAGGCGGCCGTACCCGTGCATCCAGCCGTGGCCGGCGCCTCGGAGATCCTCGGCATCGATCCGATGCACGTGGCCAACGAGGGCGTGCTCGTCGCCGCGGTGGCCCCGGAGGGAGCGCAGGCGGCGCTGGAGGCGCTGCGCGCGGCGCCGGGAGGCGAGCAGGCGGCCGTGATCGGCTCGGTCAAGACGGACCCACCGGGGATGGTCCTCGTGGAGACGGCGTTCGGCGGGAGGCGGGTGCTCGACCAGTTGGTCGGCGACCCCCTGCCGCGCATCTGCTGACAAGGAGACGGGATGGCAACGGTCGAGTTCGCACCAAACCAAGCCGCAACGGAGGCCATCACGGCCCACGTGCTGTGGATGACCATCGGCCTCTCCTGCGAAGGCGACTCCGTGGCCATGACGTCCGCCACCAACCCGAGCCTCGAGGACATCATCACCGGCGCGATCCCCGGAATGCCCAAGGTCGTCGTCCACAACCAGGTGCTCGCCTACGAGGTCGGTGACGACTACACCAAGGCCTGGTACGACGCGGAGAAGGGCGAGCTCGACCCGTTCGTCCTGGTCATCGAGGGGTCCATCGGCAACGAGAAGATCAACGGCGACGGCTACTGGACCGGGATCGGCTACGACCACCTGACCAACCAGCCCATCACGCTCAACGAGTGGGTCGATCGCCTGTCGCCCAAGGCGGCCGCGGTGGTCGCGGTCGGGACGTGCGCGACCTACGGCGGCATCCCGGCGATGAAGAACAACCCGACCGGGGCGATGGGCGTCCGCGACTACCTCGGCTGGAACTGGAAGTCCAAGGCCGGCATCCCGATCGTCAACATCCCGGGCTGCCCGGCGCAGCCGGACAACATGACCGAGATGCTCATGCACCTCGTGTTCGCCCTGGCCGGCATGGCGCCGCTGCCCGAGCTCGACGAGGCGGGCCGCCCGGTGAGCCTGTTCGGGCGCACCGCGCACGAGAGCTGCAACCGCGCCGCGTTCTACGAGGAGGGCGACTTCGCCACCGAGTACGGGTCCGACCACCGCTGCCTGGTCAAGCTCGGATGCAAGGGCCCGGTGGTCAAGTGCAACGTGCCGTTGCGCGGCTGGCAGAGCGGCATGGGCGGGTGCCCCAACGTCGGCGGCATCTGCATGGCCTGCACGATGCCGGGATTCCCCGACAAGTACATGCCGTTCATGGACGAGGACCCCAACGGCAAGCTGTCCTCCAACCTCGCGAAGTTCACCTACGGACCGCTCCTGCGCTGGGGTCGCAACCAGTCGATGAAGCGCAAGTTCGACAAGGAACCCATGTGGCGCCACAACCGACCCGAACTCACGACCGGCTACCAGAAGCGCTGGTAGAGGGAGACCGCCATGGCCACGACCGAGACACCCCCCTCAGACCAGAAGATCCTCGTCAAGCAGATGTCGTGGGACCCCATCACCCGCATCGTCGGGTCGCTGGGCATCCACACCGAGATCGACTTCACCAACCAGCAGGTCCTGAAGTGCTACTCGACGTCGATGATCTTCCGGGGCTTCGACATCTTCATGAAGGGCATCGACCCCCGCGACGCGCACTTCATCACCAGCCGGATCTGCGGCATCTGTGGTGACAACCACTGCACGTGCTCGTGCCTGAACCAGAACATGGCCTACGGCGTGAAGCCGCCCAAGCTCGGCGACTACGCCTTCAACCTGGCCGAGTCGGCGGACTTCATGTTCGACCACGCGATCTACAACGACTGCATGGCCAACGTGGACTACTCCGAGCAGATGGTCAAGGAGACCAACCCGGCGGTCCTGGCCAAGGCCGAGCAGACCATGGCGCCGCACGCGGCGATCCACGGCTACCGGACGATCGCCGACATCATGCGCGCGCTGAACGCGTTCACCGGGGACTTCTACCTCGAGACGCTGCAGGTCGCGCGCTACACGCGGGAGATGTACTGCCTGTTCGGCGGGCGCCACACGCACCCCTCGACGATCCTGCCCGGCGGCTGCAGCGCCGACATCACGCAGCAGACGCTCACGGAGTACTACGTGCGCCTGATGCGCTACGTCGACTACTGCAAGCGCACCGTGCCGATGCACGACGACCTCTACGACTTCTTCTACGAGGCGCTGCCCGGCTACGAGCAGGTCGGCATCCGGCGCACGGACCTGATCTGCTGGGGCGCCTTCGACGATCCCGAGGTCGTCGACTACAAGTACGCGAACATGACCAACTGGGGCCGGGCGCGCTACGTCACGCCGGGCCTCGTCTTCGACGGCGAGCTGATCACGACCGACCTCGTCGAGATCAACCTCGCCATCCGCATCCTGATGGGCTCCTCCTACCACGACGACTGGGAGGGCAAGGTCGAGCCGTTCGTGACGCACGACCCGCTGGGCAACCCCGTCGACCCGCGCCACCCGTGGAACAAGGTGACGCTGCCCAAGCCCCAGGCGCGCGACTTCGCCGACAAGTACACGTGGGTCAACTCGGCGCGCATGTACGACTCCCGCAACGACCGCTTCATCGCCAGCGACACCGGCGGCGGCCCGTTCGCCCGCCAGTGGGTCACGGCGAAGGCCGGCCTGGTCGACCTCGGCTACCTCAAGGCCACGGGCGAGTCGATCAGGATGGTGCTGCCCAAGACGGGCTTCATGCCGGAGATGGAGCTCGAGTGGCGGATCCCGAAGTGGTCCAACGCGATCGAGCGCCAGCGCGCGCGGACCTACCACCAGGCCTACGCGGCGCTGGTCGCCCTGCACAACCTCGAGAAGGCCCAGGCCGAGGTGCGCGCCGGGCGGACCAAGTCGTGGAACGACTTCTCGGTCCCCGAGGAAGCGGTCTCCGTCGGCTTCCACGAGGCGGCGCGCGGCGTGCTGTCACACCACATGGTCATCAAGGAGGGCAAGGTCGCCAACTACCAGCCCTACCCGCCGACGCCCTGGAACGCCAACGGGCGGGACCTGCACGGGACGCCGGGACCGTATGAGGACGCGGTGCAGAACACGCCTCTCTTCGAGGAGAACGGGCCCGACGACTTCAAGGGCATCGACATCATGCGGGCGGTCCACTCGTTCGACCCGTGCCTGCCGTGCGGCGTGCACATGTACGGCAAGGGGAAGGTCCGCAAGGTCGTGCACACCCCGACGGGGATGTGCTGATGGCGGCGGAGACGGAGACCGTCTCCGCGCAGGAGCTGTCCGAGCGCCTGGACCAGCTGCTGGAGATGTACGGGGACGGGGTGAGCCGCATCCACGCGGTGCTCGACGAGCGCCAGCGCGCGCTGCTCGCCGCCGACCCGGTGGTGGCCAGCATCTTCCTGATGCACGACCTGTACCCGGTCGGGCTGGAGCAGCGGGTCCTCGAGGCGCTCGAGGAGGTGCGCCCCTACCTGGAGTCCCATGACGGGAACGTCGAGCTGCTCGGCCTGGACGACGGCGTGGCCCGGCTGCGCCTGACCGGCAGCTGCCACGGCTGCGGCGCCTCGTTGGCGACGCTCGAGCTGGCCATCGAGGAGGCGCTGCAGGCGGCCGCGCCGGACCTCGCGGGCATCGACGTCGACGGCGTCGCACCGCCGGCGCACCTCAGCGCCCGCAGCGCCGGGGTGCAGGAGACCGAGTGGGTGGTGCTGGAGGGCGCTGGCGAGATCCCGCGCGGCGGGCACGTCGCGCGCTCGCCCAACCTCATGGTCGCCAACGTCGCGGGGACGCTGCTGGCCTACCGCGACTGGTGCGCGGGATGCCCGGCGCCGCTGTCGGGCGGGATGCTGCTGGGCGGCACGCTGACGTGCACGGCCTGCGGGCGCGCGTACGACCTGCCCCGCGCCGGCCGCCAGCGCGACGGCGACCTGCAGCTCGAGCCGGTCCCGCTGCTGCGCGGCGGCGGGGAGGTCAAGGTCGCCGTCGCGATCGGCGACGGAGACGAAGGCGGCCTCGGGGGCGATGAGTCCACGCACGGCAGCGGGCACTGCGAGCTGTGCCCGATCGGCCTGGGCGACAACCACCGCCATCTCCTGCACCTCACCGAGCGGCGCATCGTCTGCGTGTGCGAGACCTGCTGGTCGATGCGCTCGGGCGATGCCGAGTTCCGGCCCACCGGCGGGCGCACGCTCTGGCTGGAGGACTTCCAGCTCGACGACGAGGCGTGGTCGAGCTTCCAGATCCCCATCGGCCTGGCCTTCATGCTGCGCAGCGGCCTGACCGACGACGTCGTCGTCCTCTACCCCTCCGCCGCCGGCGTCACGGAGTCCCAGCTCGACACGCTGGCCTGGGCCCGGATGTCCGCCGACAACGCGATCCTCGACCGGCTGGAGCCCGACGCCGAGGCCCTGATCGTCAATCGCCTGGCCGCGGGCGGGCCGCAGTACGTGATCGCGCCGCTGGACGAGTGCTACCGGCTGGTCGGGACGATCAAGTCGCGCTGGTCGGGCATCAACGGCGGACCGCAGCTGCGGGCGACCGTCGACGAGTTCTTCGCCGGGCTGCAGAGGCGGGCGGTGGCGGCATGAGCGTCGACGTCACCACCGATCCCGTGTTCTCGGTCCTCGACGTCGACGCCGTCCCCCACGCGGCGACGCCCACCCTGGCCTTCTCGATGCACGTCTCCGACCCCGACGGGCGGGCCGTCCACACGATCGCGCTGACCGTGCAGGTCCAGATCGATCCCGCACGGCGCACCTACGACGCGCAGACCCGGGCGCGGCTCGTGGACCTGTTCGGCGCCCCCGAGCGCTGGGGAGCGACGACGCACAGCTTCCGCTGGGCCCAGGTCGACGTGCTCGTCCCCGGCTTCACCGGCGCGACGTCGTTCACGCTGCAGCTCCCGTGCAGCTACGACCTCGAGCTGGCCGCGGTGAAGTACTTCTACTCGCTGCCCGACGGCGCGATCCCGCTCTCCTTCCACTTCACCGGCATGGTCCTGTACGCCGGGGAGCACGACCGCCTGCAGGTCGCCCAGGTGCCGTGGAGCTGCACCACGAAGTGGCTGATGCCCGTGAGCGCGTGGCGGCGCACGATCGCCGCCCACTACCCCGGCGGCGGCTGGGTGCGCCTGACCACGCCGACCCTGGACTCCCTGCTCGAGCGCAGGGCCGCCCGCGGCGACCACGACTTCGACCAGACCGTCGCCGCGCTCCTGGAGCAGGACGCGTGAGCACCGACGTCGAGGAGCTCGTCCAGACCCTCCTCTTCGAGGGCTACGCGCTGTACCCGTACACCCCGGGCGCGACCAAGAACGCGACGCCCACGCCGTTCGGGATCGTCTACCCGCCGGTCTACGCCGCCCCGACGCCGACCACGTTCGACGAGATCCGCATGCCGTGCATCGCCGAGGCCGGCGACGCGGCCACCGCGGCCCTGAGCGTCCGCTTCCTGCAGGCCAGCGGCGTGCGCCACGAGGCCGTCGCGCGGCGCGTCGACCTGCCCGCGACCACGCTGCGTGACCTCGCCGGCCGACCCGTCGTAGAGAGCTTCGACCATGACGGCCTGCGCGGCCACGTGCAGTGCAGCGCGGAACTGCTGCCCGGTGGGCTGGCCCGCGTCACGGCCTCGGTGCACAACACGACGCCCGTCGAGGCCGGCCTCACGCGAGCGCAGGCGCTCGAGTCGTCGCTGCTGTCCACCCACCTCGTCCTGCAGGTGCGCGACGCGCGGCTGGCCTCGCCCAGCGCGCCGTCGGAGCACACCGCGGGCGCGGTGATGACGTGCGTGGCGGTGAACACCTTCCCCGTGCTCGCCGCCGACGACGACAGCGTGATGCTCGGCGCGGCGATCATCCTCCCCGACCATCCGCAGATCGCGCCGGAGTCCAAGGGGTCGCTGTTCGACTCCACCGAGATCGAGGAGGCGCTGCGCCTGCACCTGCTCGCGCTCTCCGACGGCGAGCGCGACGAGCTGCGAGACCATGACCCGGCGCTGCGCGAGATGCTCGAGCGGGCCATCGCCGCCGCGCCCGACGACCTCGCCTCCCTGCACGGCCGCGTGACCGTGTCCGATCCCGGCATGCTGCGCCCGCCGTCCGGCCACGACGACGCGCGCGGCGAGGAGCAGGCACGCATCGGCGACGCCATCGTGCGCCGCGGCGATCACGTCCGGCTGCGACCGGAGGTCGGCCGTCACGCCCAGGATCACCTCCTCACGGGGCGCACGGCGACGGTCGAGCGCATCTACGTCGACTACGACGACCGCGTGCACCTGTGCGTGACCGTCGACGACGATCCCGGGCAGCAGCTCATGCGCGACATCGGGCGCTACCTGTACTTCAAGACCAACGAGGTGGAGGCCGTCCTATGAGCACCGAGCAGCCGCAGGACCTCCGCGTCAAGCAGATCCTCGTCGCCGGAGTGGGCAACGCGTGGCTTCAGGACGACGCGTTCGGCGGCGAGTGCGCGCGCCGGCTCGAGGCCGGTGGCGTCCCCGACGGCGTGACCGTCATGGACTTCGGCACGAGCGGGCTGGACCTGGCCTACGAGCTCATCCGCGGCTACAGCGCGCTCGTCCTCCTCGACGCCAGCCGCCAGGGCGACGTCCCCGGGACGCTGTACGTGATGGAGCCCGACCGCGCGGAGTTCGCCGGGGCGCTGCAGGACGGCGAGAGCATCGATCCCCACGACATGAACCCCCGTACGATGCTGCGCTTCGTCAACGCGATCGGCGGCTGGCCGGGCAAGGTCGTCGTGATCGCGTGCGAGCCGGGCGAGACCGACGAGCCGGGATACGGCCTGACCGCACCGGTGGAGAACGCCGTACGCACGGCGGTGCAGCTCGTCCTGGAGACCGTGGCCACCCTGCAGACCGACGCCGCCTACCAGCAGGTCTAGGGCGCGCATGCACGAGCTGTCCGTCGCCGGAGCGGTCGTCGACACGGCGATCGCCCACGCCGCGGGGCGACCGGTCTCGGTCGTCACCGTGCGCGCCGGGCACCTGCGCCAGGTCGTCCCGCGATCCCTGCGCTTCTACTTCGAGATCGTCGCGCGCGACACGGTCGTGCAGGGGGCGCGGCTGGAGCTCGAGATCGTGCCCGGGCGCCTGGGCTGCCGCGCCTGCGCGCACGAATGGGACGTGGACTCCCCCGCCTTCCGCTGCCCGCGCTGCGGCGGCGGGGACGTGACCGTGCTCTCCGGCGACGAGCTGGAGGTCGAATCGATCGAAGTGGAGGAACCGACCCCATGCACCGCGTGAAGGTCCGGGTCGTCGAGGACGCCCTCGACGCCAACAACACCATCGCGCGGGCCAACCGCGCCGACTTCGATCGCCACGGCGTGACCGTCGTGAACCTGATGAGCGCCCCCGGCTCGGGGAAGACGACGCTGCTGGAGCGCGCGCTCTCGCACTGGCACGACGGCCCGCGGGTCGGAGTCCTGGAGGGTGACGTCGCGGGCAGCCTCGACGCCGATCGCCTCGCCCACCACCACGTCCCCGTCGTCCAGCTCAACACCGACAACGGGTTCGGCGGCGAGTGCCACCTCGACGCGAACATGGTGCGCTCGGCGATGGACGCGCTGCCGTTGGACGAGATCGACATGCTCATCATCGAGAATGTGGGCAACCTGGTCTGCCCGGCCGAGTTCCGCGTCGGCGAGGATGCCCGGATCATGGTCTCGTCTGTGGCCGAGGGCGCCGACAAGCCGCTGAAGTACCCGCTCATGTTCCGGGCGTGCGAGCTCGTGGTCATCAACAAGATCGACCTCATCGAGCACGTCGACTTCGACATGGACACGTTCCTCTACCACCTGGACGCGGTGCACCCGGGCGTGACATCGCTCCCGGTCAGCGCCCGCACGGGCGAGGGCGTCGACGCGGTGCGATCGTGGCTGGCCGCCCTCCCCGACCGGGTGCGGGCGGTGGCCTGATGGCCGTCGTTCGCGCACACGACGTCGTCGAGGAGCTGCTGCGCGCGCGGACGGAGCCCAACGAGCGGTTCTTCGCCGCCCAGTCCGACCGGATCGCCACCCTGTGCCACCGGATGGCCGAGCGCTTCGCGCGGGGCGGGCGGCTGATCGCGTTCGGGGCATCCGACGCCGACCGGTCCGACGCGCGCCACGTCGCGGTGGAGTTCGTGCATCCGGTGATCGTCGGGAAGCGGGCGCTGCCGGCGATCGCGATGGCGCCGGACGCCGTCGCGCTGATGGTGCAGCCCGACGACATCGTGATCGGCTTCGGGGGCGGCCCCGAGATCGAGGCGGTGATCGCGGTCGCGCGCCCCATGGGGGCGGAGACGATCGCCTTCCGGTTCGTCGGTGCGGCGTGGGAGTTCTCACCGCCGGTGACGGACCCGTTCGTCGCCCAGGAGCTCGCCGAGACGCTGTACCACGTGCTGTGGGAGCTCGTCCACGTCTTCTTCGAGCACCGCGGGCTGCTGGAGGGCCGTGACCCCGGGCCGGTCCACGACGCCGGCGCCTCGGCGTTCCTCTACCCGTTCCTGGATCAGCGCGAGGACGATCTGGGCGCGGTGCTGGCCGATGTCGCCGCTTCGGCGCGCATCAAGGCCGCCGACGCGGGCGCGCTGCGCGAGCGCACGCTGCGCGAGCATGGTGGCGATGTGCGCGCGGCCGCGCACCGGCTGCGCGCGTGCTTCGACGCCGGCGGCCGGCTGCTGGCCCTGGGCAACGGCGGGTCGGCCACCGACGCGATGGACGCGGTCGCCGACTTCCGCCGCCCACCGCCCGCACGCCGCTGGCCGGCCCGGCCGGCGCTGGACCTGACCGAGGACCCGGCGATCCTCACCGCGATCGCCAACGACGTCGGGGTCGAGGCGATCTTCGCCCGCCAGGTGATCGCGCACGGCCGCCGCGGTGACGCCCTGCTGGCCCTGTCGACGAGCGGCGGATCGGCCAACGTGCTCGCGGCGCTGGCGCAGGCGCGGAAGCGCGGCCTGCTGACCATCGCCCTGGTGGGCTACGACGGCGGCCGGATCGCCGCGGAAGCACTGGCCGACCACGTCATCGTCGCGCCGTCGGAGTACATCCCGCGCATCCAGGAGGCCCAGGCCACCGCGTATCACGCGCTGCGCGCGCTGGTCGAGGACGGCGGTTGAAGCCGATGGGCGCCGTCGCCACCAGCCGCCGCGCCCGCATCCGCGTGCAGGGCGTCGTCCAGGGCGTCGGGTTTCGCCCGTTCGTGCTGCGCCGCGCGCGCGAGCTCGGGCTCAGCGGGTTCGTGCGCAACGACACCCGCGGGGTGCTCATCGAGGCAGAGGGCGCGGCGGAGGCGATCGACCAGCTCGTCGCCGACCTGCCCGTGCTCGCCCCACCGCTGGCCCGTGTCGCCTCCGTGGCGGTCGACGACCTGGAGCTGCGTGGCGGCGACGACGGGTTCACGATCACCGCTTCGGACCCGGCCGGTGAGCCGCTGGCCTTCGTCTCGGCCGACGGGGCGACCTGTGACGCGTGCCTGGCCGAGCTGCGCGACCCCGGCGACCGACGTCATCGCTACCCGTTCATCAACTGCACCGACTGCGGGCCACGCTTCACCATCATCCGCGGGGTCCCCTACGACCGGCCGCTGACCACGATGGCCGCCTTCACCATGTGCGCGCCGTGCCTGGCCGAGTACCACGACCCGAGCGACCGCCGCTTCCACGCGCAGCCCAACGCATGCCCGGACTGCGGGCCCCGGGTCCGCCTGCTCGGAGGGTCCGGCGGTGCGTCGGGCGACGCGGTCTCCGCCGCGGCGGCGCTCCTGCGCGACGGGGCGATCCTGGCCGTCAAGGGCCTGGGCGGCTATCACCTGGCCTGCCGCGCCGACGACCAGCGCGCCGTGGCCCGGCTGCGCGCGCGCAAGCACCGCGAGGACAAGCCGTTCGCGCTGATGGCGCCCGACGTACGGGGGGCGGCCGCGATCGCCGTCCTGAGCGCGGCCGAGACGGCGCTGCTGGAGAGCGTCGCGCGGCCGATCGTCCTCGTGCGCCGGCGCGAGCACGCGCGCGTCGCGGCGGCCGTCGCGCCCGCGTCCCGCGACCTGGGCGTGATGCTGCCCTACACGCCGCTGCACCACCTCCTGCTCGCCGACGCCGGGACGCCGCTCGTGCTGACCAGCGGCAACCACAGCGACGAGCCGATCGCCTACCGCGACGCCGACGCGCAGACCCGTCTCGCCGCCATCGCCGACGGGCTGCTCGTCCACGATCGCCCGATCCACATCCGCACCGACGACTCCGTCGTGCGCGTGGCCGCCGGCCACCCGACGGTCCTGCGACGGGCGCGCGGCCTCGTGCCCGAACGGCTCGCGCTGCCCACCGCCACCGCGCGCCCGCTGCTGGCCTGCGGCGCGCATCTCAAGAGCACCATCTGCGTGGCCAAGGGCACGAGCGCCTGGGTGTCCCACCACATCGGCGACCTCGACGACGCCGCGACGCGGCTCTCGTTGGCCGAGGCCGTCGCGCACTTCGAGGCGCTCTTCGCGGTGGTGCCCGAGGTCGTGGTCCACGACGAGCATCCCGACTACGCCTCCACGCGGTTCGCGCTCGACCTCGAGGGCGTCGAGCACCTCGCGGTGCAGCACCATCACGCGCACATGGCCGCGGTCCTGGCCGAGCACGGATGTGCTGCGGACCACCGCGCGGTCGCGGCGATCTACGACGGCTCGGGGCTGGGGCGCGACGGCACGACGTGGGGTGGCGAGCTGCTCGTGGGCGATCAGCGCGGCTTCGAGCGCGTCGGTCACCTGCACCCCGTCGCGCTGCCCGGTGGCGACCGCGCCGCCCGCCAGCCGTGGCGGATGGCGGCCGCATGGCTGGTCGCGGCGAACGGTCCCGAGGACGCCCTTCCCGACCCACCGGCCGCGCTGCGCGACATCGTGCCGGCGGGGGACTGGAAGACGATCTGCGAGATGGCCCGGCGGGGGTTCTCCGCGCCGCCGACGACGAGCATGGGCCGGCTGCTGGACGCGGTCTCGGCGCTCTGCGGCGTCCGGGCCGTTTGCACCTACGAAGGCCAGGCGGCCATCGAGCTGGAGGCGCTCGCCGACCGCTCCCACCGCGGCGCCTACGACCTGCCCGTCAGCGAGGACGGCGTGCTCGACGCCCGTCCGCTCATCCGGGCGGTGGCCGCCGACGTCGCCGACGGGGTCGGGCCGGCGATCGTCTCCGCGCGCGCGCACCACGCCGTGGCGCAGGCGACGGCGCGGACCTGCGCGCAGCTCGCCGGACGCCACGCCACGCGGACGGTGGTGCTGTCCGGGGGCGTCTTCCAGAACCGCATCCTGCTCGAGGAGACCGTGGCGGCGCTCGAGCAGGCCGGACTCCAGGCGCTGGTCGCCCAGCGCCTGCCGGCCAACGACGGTGGGATCAGCTTCGGCCAGGCCGCCGTCGCCGCGGCGACGGGCGGCCGGGGGTGACCATGTCGGCGCGGTCGGCTCGGGTCAGGGGAGCGCTCAGCCCGGCGGAGTGGCGGCGCGCGGCGGCGCTGGTCGTGATCATCGCGGGGCTGCACCTCGTCGGGTTCGGCCTGCTCTTCGGCTGCGTGGTGCCCGGGCACCTCGACCTCGGGACGAGCGGCCTCTTCGGGGTCGGCGTCGGCATCACCGCCTACATGCTGGGCATGCGCCACGCCTTCGACGCCGACCACATCGCCGCGATCGACAACACCACCCGCAAACTCGTCGGCGAGGGGAAACGGGCCCGCGGCGTCGGATTCTGGTTCTCCCTCGGACACTCGTCCGTCGTGTTCGCGATGTGCGCCCTGCTGGCCATCGGGGTCCGTGCAGTAGCGAGCGATCTCGACGAGACCTCCGAGCTGAAGCAGACCATGGGACTGATCGCGACGATCGTCTCCGGCAGCTTCCTCGTGCTCATCGGCCTGCTCAACCTGCTCGCACTGGTCGGCATCGTCCGCGTGTTCCGCAGGATGCGCACCGAACCGATGGACGACGAGACACTGGAGCAGCACCTGAACTCCCGTGGCTTCCTGGCCCGGATCCTGGCCCACGTGATGCGCACGGTGAGCAAGCCGTGGCACATGTACCCTGTCGGCTTCGTGTTCGGGCTCGGCTTCGACACCGCCAGCGAGGTCACTCTGCTCGTGCTCGCCGGAGGCGCGGCAGCGTTCAACCTCCCGTGGTACGCCATACTCGTGCTGCCGGTGCTGTTCGCCGCTGGCATGAGCCTGTTCGACACCGCCGACGGCATCTTCATGTCCGCGGCTTACGGCTGGGCGTTTCTCAGACCCGTGCGCAAGGTCTTCTACAACATGACCGTCACCGCTCTGTCCGTCGTTGTCGCGTTGGTGATCGGCGTGATCGAGCTTCTACAACTGCTGGCCGACCAACTCGGAATCACCGGCGGGCCCCTCGGCCTCGTCAGCTCCCTGAACCTGGAGTACATCGGCTACATCGTCGTCGGTCTCTTCCTGATCACGTGGGTTCTTGCGTTATCGGTCTGGCGGATCGGCCGGATCGAGGAACGCTGGAGCCCACCTGAGGTCGAGTCCCCCTGACGGCCTCCCGGCGTCGCGTCCTGCGATTCATCAGAGCGCGCGGTTCGTACTTGGCTTCCTGCTGCTCCTCGATCGGCGCGCCCTACCCCCAAGAGCTGCGCATGGCCGGCATCCGGCGGACCGCCACCTAC
>JAOPZL010000309.1 GCA_025964175.1 Solirubrobacterales bacterium | reverse complement strand
GCACCCCCGCCACATTGCGCCGGAAGTAGTTGTAGGCGTTCAACTCACGAATGGTCGGCTCCGACTCCGGGCGCACGGACACCTCACCACCAAAGCCGAAATCCGTCACCTCACGGACACCGCAGTTCGGGCACGACAATAGGAACGACATCGCTCTCGCTATCGGGTTAGAGGCCGTTGCGGCCGGGGATCCAGCTCGTGCCGGCCAGCGGCACGCGGGCCATCGCGGCCGCTTCGATCGTGAGGGCCACGAGGTCCTCAGGCTCCAGGTTGTGGACGTGCGACTTCCCGCACGCGCGGGCGAGGGTCTGCGTCTCCAGGACCATCGTCCGCAGGTAGTTGGCCAGTCGCCGCCCACCGAGCTCGGGATCGAGGCGGGACGCCAGCTCCGGGTCCTGCGTGAGGATCCCGGCGGGGTCCCGGCCCTCGTGCCAGTCGTCGTAGAAGCCGGCGGCCGATCCGAGCGCGCGGTACTCCTCGTCGAGTGCCGGGGCGTTGTCGCCGATGGCGATGAGCGCGCCCGTGCCGATCGAGACGGCGTCGGCGCCCAGCGCCAGGGCCTTCGCCACGTCGGCGCCGCTGCGGATCCCGCCGGAGACGACGAGCTGCACCTTGCGGTGCATGCCGAGCTCCTGGAGCGCCTCGACCGCCTGCGGGATCGCGGCGAGCGTCGGGATCCCGACGTGCTCGATGAACACGTCCTGGGTCGCCGCGGTGCCGCCCTGCATCCCGTCGAGCACGATCACGTCGGCGCCCGACTTCACGGCCAGCGCGATGTCGTAGTAGGGCCGCGACGCACCGACCTTGACGAAGATCGGCTTCTCCCCGTCGGTGATCTCGCGCAGCTCCTCGATCTTGATCTCGAGATCGTCGGGCCCGGTCCAGTCCGGATGCCGGCACGCGGAGCGCTGGTCGATCCCCTGGGGCAGGTTGCGCATCTCGGCCACGCGGTCGGAGATCTTCTGGCCCAGCAGCATGCCGCCGCCGCCCGGCTTGGCGCCCTGCCCGATGACGATCTCGATCGCGTCGGCGCGGCGCAGGTCGTCGGGGTTCATCCCGTAGCGCGACGGAAGCAGCTGGTAGACGAGGATCTTCGACGACTCCCGCTCCTCCGGGGTCATTCCGCCGTCGCCCGTGGTCGTCGACGTGCCCATCGCGGTGGCGCCGCGGCCGAGCGCCTCCTTGGCCTGCGCCGAAAGCGCGCCGAACGACATCCCCGCGATGGTGATCGGGATCTCGAGCTTCACCGGCTTGGAGGCGAACCGCGTGCCGAGCACGACGTCGGTCGCGCAGCGCTCGCGGTAGCCCTCCAGCGGATAGCGGGAGATGGACGCGCCGAGCAGCAGCAGGTCGTCGAAGTGCGGGACCTTGCGCTTGGCGCCTCCCCCGCGGATGTCGTAGATGCCCTCTCGGGCCGCGCGCTGGATCTCGGCGATCGTCGCCCGGTCGAAGGTGGCGGACTCGCGCAGCCCCCAACCCGGGGCGGACGTGCCGCCGCCGTTGCTGCTGCTCATGCGAAGCTCCCCGCGTCATCGACGTCGAAGGTGTAGAGGCGGCGGGCGGAGCCGTAGCGCCGGAAGGTGGCGGGGTCGACGTCGTCGATCCCGGCGGCGGTCAACAGCGCCGCGATCTCGGTGACGTGCTCCTCGCGCAGGTCCTTCTCGACGCAGTCCGCACCGAGGCTGGCGACGCTGCCGCGCACGTACAGGCGCGCTTCGTAGAGGGAGTCGCCCAGCGAATCGCCGGCGTCCCCGCAGACGACGAGCCGGCCGGTCTGGGCCATGAAGGCCGACAGGTGCCCGACGGAGCCGCGCACGACGATGTCGACGCCCTTCATCGAGATGCCGCAGCGGGCGCTGGCGTTCCCGTGGACCACGAGCAGTCCGCCGTGCGCGGTCGCGCCGGCCGACTGGCTGGCGTCGCCGTCGACCTCAACGCGTCCGGACATCATGTTCTCGGCCACGCCGACGCCGGCGTTGCCGTGCACGCGCACCGTCGCGAGCTGGTTCATCCCGGCGCAGTAGTACCCGGCGTGCCCGTCGATCTCGACCTCGAGCGGTGCGGTGAGCCCGGCGGCGATCGCGTGGCGCCCGCCGGGGTTGGCGACCTGCCAGCGACCCGCGGACGCGGCGTGCAGCGCCTGGTTGAGCTCGCGCACCGACGTCTGGGCCAGGTCGGTGTCGTGCAGGGACTCGATCGCGCTCATCCTCCGACCACCGCCGCTCCCCAGCTGTAGACGACGCCCGGGCTGGGCTCCCAGACCTCCGCGTCGGCCGCACCGGGCAGGTCGGCCAGCGCCCGGTACTCGGACGCGATGGCGACGTAGTCGTCGGTCTCGGCCATCACCGCGGGCTTGCAGGCAATCGGATCGCGCAGCACGGCGAAGCCGTCGGCGGTGCCGACCGCGAAGGTGTAGAAGCCGTCGAGGTCCTCGAGGCAGCCCTCGAGCGCCTCCTCCAGCGTGGCGCCTTCGCGCATCCGCCAGGTCAGGTAGCCGGCAGCGACCTCGGTGTCGTTGTCGGTCTGGAAGCCGATGCCCTCGCGGCGCAGCTCCTGGCGCAGGCGGTTGTGGTTGGAGAGCGAGCCGTTGTGCACGAGGCAGAGGTCGCGTCCGGTGGAGAACGGGTGCGATCCCTGCGTGGTCACGCGGCTCTCGGTCGCCATCCGGGTGTGCGCGATCGCATGGGAGCCGGTCATCCCGGCGATCCCGTACTCCTGTACGAAGCGCGCGGGGGTCACGGCCTCCTTGAACATCTCGATCGTGCGCCCGGCGCTCATCACGCGGAGGCCCGGCAGATGCTCCTCGACCCACGCCTGGGCCGGCTCGGGGTCGGCCTCGACCTCGACCAACCGGTGGCGCGCGGTCACGGGCCGACTGCGGGAGACGCCGAGGGCGTCCCCGATCGCGGCCTCGATCTCGTCCCAGCGGACGCTGTCGTCGGCGCTGTAGAGGGAGAGCTTGGCTGCTCCCTGCGCGACCGGATCCCGGTAGATGGCGGCGCCGGCGCTGTCCGGCCCGCGGTCACCCATCTGGACGAGCATGCGAGCGAGATGCTCGCCGAGGCGCTCACTGAGCCCGGGGGACTTGCTGAAGATTCCGACGATGCCGCACATGTGGCGATCAAGCTACGGAAGGGGACACGGCGCAACGATGGCGCAGTCCCGCATACTTGTCCGAGGCGTTGTGGATGATCCATCCATCGTGAAGGGCTCTCTTGCACCATCGTGACGCACAAGCTGGAAGATCCGTCTATGGCGATTCGCCTCGATACAGAGGATGTCCACATTGCACCGGCCGACCGCGGTCGGTTGGATGGACGGCGTGAGCACCATCCGATCGACCATGCCCAGCGGCCCTCTGCCGACGACCATCGAGGCGATCCACCGCTACGTGGCCGATAACGGCGTGCGGTTCCTGTTCGCCCAGTTCGTCGACATGCACGGCAAGCCCAGTGCCAAGCTCGTGCCGGCCCACCACCTCGAGGACCTGTTCGCCGCCGGCGCCGGCTTCGCGGGAGCCGCCGCCGGCGACATCGGACAGCGGCCCAACGACCCCGACCTGGCCGCGATGCCCGATCCGGCGAGCTTCACGCCGCTGCCGTGGCGTCCGGACGTCGCACGCATCGCCTGCAACATCGAGGTCGAGGGACAGGCCTGGGGCTATGACCCGCGCACGATCCTGCGCACGCAGATCGAACGCGCGGCGAGCATGGGCTACGAGCTGAAGATCGGTGCCGAGCTCGAGTACTTCCTGTTGCGGCGCACCGAGGACGGCGGCCTCGAGGTCGCCGACAAGCTCGACGACCTCGAACAGCCGTGCTACGACATGCGCGCCCTCACGCGCAACCTCGACTTCGTCACCGAGGTCGCCGACCACCTGACCGCCCTGGGCTGGGACAACTACGCGACCGACCATGAGGACGCCAACGGCCAGTTCGAGCAGAACTTCGCCTACGCCGACGCGCTCACCACGTGCGATCGCGCGATCTTCTTCCGCTACATGGTCGAGACGCTGGCCCAGGAGCAGGGCCTGATCGCCACGTTCATGCCCAAGCCGTTCTCCCACATGACCGGCAACGGCTGCCACTTCCACATGAGCCTGTGGAAGGACGGGCGCAACGTCTTCGAGGCCGACCCGGCCGCAGACGTCCACGGCCTGGGGCTTTCGACCGAGGGCTACCACTTCGTCGGCGGGCTCAAGGCCCATGCCCGCGCCTACATCGCGCTCACCGCTCCGACCGTGAACTCCTACAAGCGGCTCGTCGTCGGATCCCAGAGCGGCTCGGCGTGGGCGCCGGTGTACATCAGCTACGGCAACAACAACCGCACGCAGATGCTGCGCATCCCCGGCCCGGGCCGCATCGAGGACCGCACCGTCGACGGCTCCTGCAACCCGTACCTGGCCGCGACGGCCATCCTCGCCAGCGGCCTCGACGGGATCGAGCGCGGGCTGGAGCCCGGCGACCCGACCTCGGGTCTGAACCTGCACGAGCTGAGCGCCGCGGAGCGCGAGGTGATGGGCATCGAGACGCTGCCCGGCAACCTCCTGGACGCGGTGCGCGAGCTGGAGCGCGACGACGTGCTGCGCGCCGCGCTCGGATCGTGCGGCCGCGAGGACTACATCGACTACTACGCGAAGATCAAGAAGGCCGAATGGGAGCAGGCGCACAGCCAGGTGACGGATTGGGAGCTGCGCCGGTACCTGCAGCTCTTCTAGGAGGCTCGGAGCTGGAGCGGGTCCGGCTCGAGAACGCGACGCTGTCGGCCGTGGTCTCGGTCGTCAGCTCGTCGCCGGATCTGGAGCACGTGCTGACGCAGGTCGTCGACCTGCTGACCCGGGCCACCGACTGTCATGCGTGCTTCGTGTACCTGCTGCGGGGCGAGCAGCTGCGGCTGCGTGCCGCCTCGCCCGTCTACGCCCACCTGATCGGGCGCATCGGCTTCGGCATCGACCAGGGGCTGGCCGGATGGAGCGTGCGCCACCGCCAGCCGGCGTTCATCCGCGACCACGCCAGCGACGATCCACGGACCAACTACGTCCCCGAGCTCGAGGAGGAGCGCTTCCAGTCGATGGTGGCGCTGCCGATCCCGTCGCGCTCCCAGGAGCCGATCGGCTCGATCGTCCTGCACACCGTGGCGCCCCGCGAGTTCGACGAGGGGATCATCAACGTCCTCTCCCGGGCCGCATCGCTCGTGGCCGGCGCGATCGAGAACGCCCAGCTCTACGAGGATGCCCAGCTGCGGGTGGAGGCGCTCACGCGCTGGTCCGCGCTGGCCCAGAGCCTGGCCGAGTCGACCGATCGCTCCGAGCTGCACCGGATCGCCACGGCCGGCGCCCGCGCGCTGCTGCCGTGCGACGTGTGCCGGCTCTACGAGCTCGACGTCGAGGGCCGCCTGCGGCTCGTCGCCGCCGATCCGCCGGCCGACGACACGCCGGGGAGCGCCGGCGTCGTGCTCGAGCTGCTCACCTCCCCCGCTCCCTCCTCCGCCCGGCGGGCCGCGCTCGGCGAGGCGCTCGGCCTCGTCGACGCGCCGGCCGCGGCGCTCACGCTCCCGGTCGCCGCCGGGGAGGAGCAGCGCGGCGTGCTCGTCCTCGCGGCCCGCGAGCCCTGGCCCGATCACGGGACGGAGCTGACCCGCGCGCTGGGTCACCTGCTCGCCGTCGCGCTGGAGAAGTGCGACCTGATCGAGCGGCTGACCGAGGAGAACGTCGCCCGCGAGCTGTTCGACGCGATCGACGCAGCGGACCTGCCCCGCGCGCGGGGACGGGCGCGCGCGGCCGCCTTCGACCTCGACCGCTCGCATACCGTCGTGCTCGCGCGACCGGTGACCGGCAGCACCGACTGGGAGACGGACGGGCCACGGGCCGAGAGCGCCCTGCGTCGCGCCGTCCCGGGCGCGGTCTGCGACCTGCGGTCCGACGAGCTGCGCGCGCTGCTGCCCGTCTCCGGCGACGGCGACGGGGCGACCCGCGCCATCGCCGACATGCTGGAGTCGATCGCCACGCAGTGCCAGCTGGTCATCGGGGCCAGCGACGCGCGCCGCGGCGTGGAGGGCGCCGTCCAGTCGGCCACCGAGGCGGCCGACGCCGCCCGCCTGGCCCAGGCGCTGGGCGACGCGCCGACGACGCTGCTCTACCGCGACGCCGGCGCCTACCGCTACCTCACCCATCTCGTCGAGCACGGCGCCCCGCGCGATCACCTGCGCGACGCGGTCGACCAGCTGTCGGCCTACGACCGCCGCCGCCAGGCTCAGCTGCTGGTCACGCTCGAGCGCTACCTCGCCGCGGGTGGCGCCTACGCCCCGACCGCCCGCGAGCTCAACGTGCACGTGAACACGCTGCGCCAGCGGTTGGAGCGGATCGAGGAGCTCACCGGCCTGTCGCTCGCCGACGAGGACCGGCTCGCCCTCCAGCTCGCGATCAAGCTGGCCCGCGTGCGCCCGGCGTCCTAGACGCGGCTGGCGCCGGAGCAGGTGCGCTCCGGCGCTCGGCGCGGCACGGTCGCCGTCACACCGCCGCGGCGCGCTCCTGGAAGATCGCGCCGAGGAAGTCGATGATCAGGCGCGTCCCCAGCAGGGCGGTCAACCCGGCCGGGTCGTAGAGCGGGTTGACCTCGACCAGGTCGAAGCCGACGATCTTGCCCTTCTTGGCGATCCCGCGCAGGAGCTCCTTGGCCTGCCAGTGCAGCAGCCCGCCCGGCTCCGGCGTCCCGGCCCCCGGCGCCACCGACGGGTCCATCGAGTCGATGTCGAACGTGAGGTAGTAGTTCATCTCCGGGATCTGCGACAGCACCCAGTCGATGCCCTGCCGGCGCACCTCGTCGGAGGTGATGATCACGTTGCCGCGCTCGATCGAGTCGGTGTAGTCCTGCTCACCGAGCATCAGGCCGCGCATCCCGATCTGGACGAACTTCGTGACGTTGGGGCAATTGCGCGCGATGTTGATCATCGGGCTGCCGTGGGTCAGGTCGCTCTCGTAGAACGTGAAGACGTCCGCGTGGGTGTCGATCTGGATGATCCCGATCTCGCCGACGTCGGCGTACCCCTTGACCACCGGGTAGGTGATCGAGTGGTCGCCGCCGACCGCGACGGGCAGCGCGCCGCGGCCGAGGATCGTCTTGATCGCGTTGGTCATGCGTTCGTGGTTGGCCTGCAGCGACAGCGGCTGGATCGGCACGTCGCCGCAGTCGGCGAGGCTGACGCCTCGCAGGATCGTCTCGCGCAGCTCGATGTCGTAGTAGCCCTCGCCGGGGACGAACTGCTCGTACAGCGACGACTGCTCGCGCAGGGCCCGCGGACCGAACCGAGTGCCCGGCCGGTTCATCGTGCCCTCGTCGAACGGCATCCCGATGACGCCGACGTCGGCGGCGAGCTGGTTCAGGTCGCTGCAGATCGGCGCCTTCAGGAAGCTCGCGATGCCCACGTAGGGCATCGCGCTCTGCGAAGCGGCTTGGGTCATTGGGAGGGGCCCTCGTTCTCGCTCGCGGGACAGGTCAGCGGGCAGCCGCTGGTTCGGACTCGACCACCATGTCGGCCATCGGCGGGGTCAGGAGATCCGGCGTGTCGTTGTCGGGCAGGGCCCAGTAGGTGGCGTCGAGGCCGGCGTCCTCCTCCGGCGCCGTGACGCGCAGCCCGATCGTCTTCTCCAGCGCGAAGACCAGGATCAGTCCGGTCACGCCGGCGATGGCGAGCACGATGACGACGCCCAGGATCTGCATCCACGGCGTCACCTCGGCGTTCTGGAAGGCGTACTTGCCCTCGGTGATCCCGAAGAAGCCGCCGACCTTGGTGTGCCAGGCGAAGAAGCCGCTGACGACGACGCCGTAGATGCCGCCGAACAGGGTCAGCGCGACGACCTTGCCCTCGTCGACCTTGATGGCCCGCATGAAGCGCATGCCGAGGTAGACGACGAACGGGCCGAAGAAGGCGACGATGAACGCCTCCCACGGGTGGTAGACGTCGTAGGCCGAGGCGCAGGCGATGTAGCCCGCGATCGGCCCCAGCAGCGCCATCCCGGCGTTCTTGGTGCGGTAGGCGATGATCAGGCCGCCCAGCGTCCCCGCGAAGTACGAGACGAAGACGTTGGTGATGATGATGCCGATGCTCGAGCTGGCCATCGAGATGCCGAAGTAGCCCTCGCCCGGGACGAAGTAGCCGCAACCGAGGATGGCCAGCGGGATGGCGAACAGGAAGATGCCGACGCCTGCGGCGGTCCAGCTGAGGTTGTGGGGGACCTGCACACCGCGGCGCGGGCCGGCCCGCCAGGCCAGGATCAGCGTCCAGGTGCCGACGAGGATGTACAGGGTGTACACGCCCAGGAAGTCGTGCAGGCCGGCGTTGGTCAGCGGTCCGGCCGAGCCCCACGTCAGGTAGGCCAGGATCGGCATGACGATGCCGCCGCCGACCGCGGCGATGATGAACGTGGGCGCCGCCTTGACGCGCTCCAGACCGGCGCTGTGGATGAGCGCCCCGAAGACCGCCGCCCACGTGAAGAAGAACGCGCCGAAGATCTGCAGGACGTCGGCGGCGGGGACGAGCGCGGGATCGAGGTTCTGCGCCAGCGTCCGGTAGTTCGTGCCGCCCACCCACCAGCCCTTGAGCGCCTCGCCCAACGGGTTGACGACGCCGAATGCCTGGTTGAACTGCCACTCCCAGATGCCGTAGCCGACGATCATCATGCAACCGCCGGCGATCATCATCGCGCCCAGCTTCTGGACCCAGGTGTCGATGAGGTTCTTCCGGCGTACACCACCTGCGTCGACGAAGGCCAGCGCCACTGCGGCGAGGAAGAGGGCGGCTACGGCGACGGCATAAAACGTGTCCTGCGCAAAGATGTCCAGCGTCGTCTGGTCTTTGAAGACCGCGGCGATCATGTGTGGCATTAGCCCTCCTGGCGGGCGGGTAGGTCTGGGCCGCTCGGCGCGACGTAGCGGGATACTGCGGCGGCGAAGCCGTCCCAGCTAGTGGCCGAACGACCGATATCCGTTGTCAGGGAGCGAGGTTGGGGGTGCTGAGCTCGCCGGTTCCCTCGACGATGGCGTAACAGAGGACCGGCCGGGTGGGCGGAAGCTCCACGGCGAGGTCGTCGGGCATGTAGTGGAGCACCATCTCGGCCGTTCCCTCGGCGTCCTGCCACTTGCCCGTTCCCGAGTCGAGCGTCCACGTTCCCCGGTCGACGCCGTCGCGCCGGTACCAGTCGGTGCGCCCGCGCAGGATGTCGCCGCTGTCGTCCTGGAACTCGAGGATGCCGAAGCCCGACGGGACCTCGCCCTCGTTGTCCATCTCGTCCACGCCGAAGAACCGCAGGCGCAGGTAGTGCACGTCCCCGTCGCCGAGGGTCAGGCGGCTCATGAACCATGCCTCGTAGGCGACCTTGAGCAGATCCTCCTCCACGCGGATCGGGATCATCCAGTCCGCGCGTCCGGCAGACACGATCTCCAGCTTCTGTGCGGCCATGCTCGTTCCTCACGTTCGGGTGCCGGCGGGCATCTTGGCCAGCGTTCGCGGGAACCCGCAATTGGCCGAACGGCCCGTCTTCAGTCGCGCGGAGGCAGGAGGATGCCCTCGCGAACGGCACAGCCCACCGCGGCGGCGCGCGTGGCGACCGAGAGCTTCTCGAAGATGTGCTCGACGTGAGCCTTGACCGTGCGCATCGCCACGCACAGCAGCTCGGCGATGTCCGCGTTGGAGCGTCCCTCGACGAGCAGGGAGAGCACCTCGATCTCCCGGCGCGTGAGCGCGTACGGCGCGCAGGTGGCCGTCGAGACGGTGAGGACGTCGATGCCGTCGCGGCAGCGGAAGGCGCGACAGCCGTACCAGTCGCTGCTGGCCGACGGCCACAGGAACGCGGCGGTCGAGCGGACGTCGAGCAGGCGAGCCACCGCCCGGCGGATCCCGGGCTCGTTCTCCAGCAGGCCGTCCTGCGCGCCGCCGTGCAGCGAGATCGTCTGGCCGTCGGAGAGCAGGCCCAGCGCGACGGAGCCGTCGTCGAGCGTCGCCGTCAGTCGACGCGCCGACTCCAGCGGGTCGATCACGTTGGCCATCGCGCCGGCCAGATGTCCGACGACCGCGCAGGCCTCCTCGCTGAGGTGCTGGCGGTCCATCGAGGAGACGTCGAGGAAGCCGACGTAGCGGCCGTCGCGGCTGAACAGCGCGCTGGTCATGCCGTCGCGCAGGCCGGCCGGGCGGAAGAACTCCGCGACGCTGCGCAGCGACAGCGGGTCGACGGGAAGATCGGCCTCGCGGACCGGCCATCCCTCCTGGGGCACGGCGAAGGGGGCGATGAACTCCTCGTGGAACTCCCCGCCGGTGAGGTGCGTGCTGACGCGGTCCTCGTAGCCCTCGCTGGCGACGACCTGCCGGGCGCCGGTGGTCAGGTCGACGGTCGAGAGCATCACCGCGTCGAGGGCCAGGAACCCCTTCAACCCGTCGAGGATCTCCGTGGCGCGCTCGTGCGGGCCGGCTCCGGAGGAGGCGATCGAGGCGACCTTCGCCATGACCGAGAGGCCTTCGTTGCGAACCGCGACCGATGCGCGGGGAAAACTGGCCGTCAACGTGGGCATCTCGCTCGATCATGCCCGTCGATCGGACCGCGTCGGCTCGACCGCGCGTCCAACATCCGACCGCCTCGGTTGGGACCGCAGGTCGATACGCACAGGATCGGTCGATCGGCCACTAGGCGCGCCGGCGGCCAGCCAACAGCATCCGGTACATGCCCGAGACCTTGTTCAAGATCGACCTGACCAAGCCGATGGAGGAACAGGATCTCCCGGGGCACAACCGCTGGCATCCCGACATCCCGGCGGTCGTCTCGGTCAATCCCGGCGACGTCTTCCGCATCGAGTGCCGGGACTGGACCGACGGGCAGGTGGCCGACAACGACAGCGCCAACGACATCCGTGACGTCCGCCTCGAGCGCGTCCACGTGCTCAGCGGCCCGATCAACATCAACGGCGCCCAACCCGGCGACCTGCTCGTCGTCGACCTGCTGGACGTCGGGCCGCTGGACCACGACGAGTGGGGCTTCACCGGGATCTTCGCCCGCGAGAACGGCGGCGGCTTCCTCGTCGACCACTTCCCCGACGCCCACAAGGCGATCTGGGACTTCCAGGGCCTGTACGCGACGTCGCGCCACGTCCCCGGCGTGCGCTACCCCGGCATCATCCACCCCGGGCTGATCGGCTGCGCGCCCTCGGCCGAGCTGCTGGCCGAGTGGAACCGCCGCGAGCAGGCGCTCTTCGACACCGACCCCGAGCGCGTGCCTCCCCTGTGCGCGCTGCCCAACCCCGAGCTCGCCTGCCTCGGCCTGCTCGAGGGCGCCGAGTGGGATCGCGTCGCCCGCGAGGGCGCACGGACCGTGCCGCCGCGCGAGCACGGCGGCAACTGCGACATCAAGGACCTGTCGCGCGGCTCGAAGCTCTACCTGCCGGTCTACGTCGACGGCGGCAAGCTCTCCGTCGGGGACCTGCACTTCTCCCAGGGCGACGGCGAGATCACGTTCTGCGGCGCGATCGAGATGGCCGGCTTCGTGGACTTCCACGTCGACCTGATCAAGGACGGCATTGCCAAGTACGGCATCGTCAACCCGGTCTTCCGCCCCAGCCCGGTCGCGCCGACCTTCTCCGACTACCTGGTCTTCCAGGGCATCTCGGTCGACGAGCACACCGGCGAGCAGCTCTACCTGGACGCGCACGTCGCCTATCGGCGCGCGTGCCTCAACGCCATCGAGTACCTCACGAAGTTCGGGTTCACCCGGGAACAGGCTTACATCATCCTTGGAACCGCGCCGGTCGAGGGCCGCATCAGCGGCATCGTAGACACGCCGAACGCCTGCTGCACGATCTACATCCCCAACGAGATCTTCGAGGGGTCGATCATGCCGTCGGCCACGGACGCTCCCGCGTCCATCGGCAGCGGTCAGATCGCCACGGCGAGCTGACGGTCGATGGCGCTCTACGACTACGCCTGCGCCGGCTGCGGACCGTTCGAGCTGCGGCGGCCGATGGCGCAGGCCGGGGACCCCGCCGGCTGCCCGGGCTGCGGCGGCCCGGCAACGCGGCAATATGGCGCGCCGGCAGTCTCGCGCATCGCCGCGCCGCTGCGGGCGGCCATGGAGGCCGACCGCCGCAGCGCCCACGAGCCGGCCCGCGTGACGCGGACCGCGGGCTCGGGGGCGCCCCATCATCACCCCCACGGGCCGTCGCGCCCGTGGATGCTCGGCCACTGAGCTACACGCGGGCGTAGGATGCCGGTCCGCACCGCGCTGCGCCCGCGGGCGGGTTGCCGCGGCCTCCGTGACGACCTAGTATTCGACCATGTTCAATACAGTTGTTCGGTGACGACGCGCTGGGTGCCGACCGGGGTCCCCGGCGACGGCGCGGTCGACGAGATCCACGCGGCGACGGTGGAAGGCGACGACATCGGCCTCGTCCGCACCGCCGAAGGGTGGTTCGCCTTCGGCGACTGCTGCACGCACGCGGCCTGCGCGTTCAGCGACCACGGCGAGCTGGACGGCACCACCCTGATCTGCAACTGCCACGGCGCGGAGTTCGACCTGCGCACGGGAGAGGTCCTCCAGGATCCCGCCGAGGGGCCCCTGGAGGTGTTGCCCGTGCGCTGTCGCGACGGGCAGGTGGAAGTGGGCATCGTCCCACCGAGAGGAGAGAACGCCCCATGAGCACGCAGGAGATCATCGAGATCGACCCGCACGCCCTCGACCAGGACCCCTGGCCGATCTACGCCCAGCTGCGGCGGGAGGCGCCGGTCATGTACTTCCCGCTCAGCGGCGAGTGGCTGGTCACGCGCTGGGCGGAATGCGACTTCATCGGCTCCCACGAGGAGCTCTACGAGCCATCCGACGACTATGCGCCGCGCGAGCGCGTCTTCGGCTCCCCCAACGTCCTCACCATGTCCGGCCCCGACCACAAGGGGCTGCGCCAGGGCATCGACCCCCACCTGCGCCCGCGGTCGGTGAACCGCTACATCGAGGACCTGTGCCGGCCGATCGCCCGGCAGTACGTCGAAGCGGTCCGCGAGCACGGAGCGGCCGACCTGACCACGGAGGTCTACGAGCCGATCAGCGTCCGGGTGATCGCCGACGTCCTGGGGATGGGCGACGTCGAGAGCGACACGCTCGTGCGCTGGTTCCAGACGCTCAGCGATGGACTGCAGAACGTCACCGACGACCAGGCGGTCTGGACGGCGGCCGAGCAGGCCAACGCGGAGATCGACGCCTACATGCGCGAGGCGATCGACCGGCTGTCGGCGCACCCCGACGACTCGGGCCTGTCGCACATGATCCACGACGGCATGCCCGACGGCCAGATGCGCACGTTCGAGGAGCTGATGCCGACGATCCGGGTCATCATCCTCGGCGGCCTGCAGGAGCCGGGCCACGCGGCGGCCAACTCGACCTACGGGGTGCTGCTGGACCCCGAGCAGCGTCGGCAGATGTTCGCCGATCCCGAGCAGCTCGCGCCGCTGGCGGTGAACGAAGGTCTGCGCTGGATCGCGCCGATCGGGGTGACCGTGCGGCGCACGACGCAGGCGACCGAGCTGGCCGGCGTGGCGCTGCCCAAGGGCGCCGTCATGGGCGTCGTGCTCGGCTCGGCCAACCGCGATGAGGCGCGCTACGAGAGCCCCGAGCGCTTCGACCTGAACCGCGGCCGCCAGACGCACGCCGCGTTCGGGTACGGGTCGCACTTCTGCTCGGGGCACTTCATCAGCCGCCACATCGAGCGCATCGCGCTGGAGGAGGTCTTCCGAACGCTGGCCGGGCTGCGGCTGGACCCCGACCAGCCGGTGATCGAGCGCGGCTGGCGCTTCCGCGGCGTGAAGCACCTGCCGGTCCTCTGGGACGCGTGAGCCACGAGCCGCAGGCGCTCGCCCGGCAACCCGGTCGAGCGCCTGCGGGACGTGCTCAGGGGAGGTTTCTCCCCAGCGCGCCGGAAGGGATTCCCCTGAGGTAGGACGGGTCCGGCGGCCGATGGACGTCCCATGAACGCAACCTTGTCGGGCAGTCGCGCCACGCGGGCGCTGTGGGCCGTGCCCCGCCACGGCCTCGTCGGCACGGGCCAGCGGTTGCGTCGCTGGATCGTGGCGCCGATCCTCAGTCGCCTGTACGTCGAGGAGACCCACGTCTGGTACGTGGTGCCGTTCGCGCAGGACGTGGACGTGATCCCCGAGGGCTTCGAGCTGCGGCGCGGCCGTGAGGACGATCTGCCCGCGCTGGCCGCGATCGGCGGGATCGCCGTGCGCACCGGCACCGACTACCTCGCCCGCGGGGCGGAGCTCTACGTGATCACCCACGGCGACCAGCTCGCGTTCTCGGCCTGGATCCACGTCGATGCCGTGCCGCTCGCGGCGGCCCGCGGCGGGTGGCTCGACCTCCCCGACGGCGTGGTCTCCTTCGAGGACTCGCTCGTGGCGCCGGACTATCGCACCACGCGCATCTCGCTGAAGGCGATCGACGCCATCACCGCCCGCCAGGCCCAGCAGGGCGTCTCCTCGATCATCACGCGTATCGCACAGGACAACACGGTGGCCCGCAAATGGGCGCGGCGGTGCGGCGCCGTCGAGGTCGCGACCATGCACCGCCGGTGCGTCGGCCCCTTGCGCCGAGTGCAGATCACCCCGCTGCCGGGCGGAGAGGCGACCGCCGAGATGCTCGCCCAGCGCCTGCGCTGAGCGGAGCTCCCCGCGGGAACCGGGCGCCTCCCCGCAGAGCCTCAGGCGTGCTGGGCCACCTTGCTGACGGCCTCGGCGAACATCGACATCTCGCGCGCGAGGCCGTCGCCGGTGAGCCCGTTCACCACGCGCAGGTCGTCGATGATCATGGACACGTCGATCTGCAGGCGCCGGAACTCCTCGGTCTCCCGGAGCTCCGCCAGCTGAGAGGCCGAGGCGTGCAGCGCGAAGTACCCGTTGATGGATCCTCCGTGCGGTTCGAGAAGCGCCACGTCGAAGCTCTCGATGCGGCCCTCCTGCTGCATGCGGCCGTAGAACCCCACCGACTCGTTGAACACCTCGAGCGCGCGCTCCTCGCGCCCGCGCACCACCTGGCCCCAACTGAGGAACAGCATGCGATCGGCCATGGACGACTCCTTGACCTATCGGTCCGGGTCCGATCCCCGGACCTGACCTCCCGACGTTCTCACGACGGCCCCGACGACGCAAGGCCCCGACCGGGCGCGAGCGTGCCCATCCGCTCGCCGCGATCCCGCCCGCGAACCCATTCCCCGATCGCCACCGCCGTCTCCTCCAGCACGCGTGTGCCCAGCGCGATCGCCTTGGGGGCCACGATCGCATGGTGGATCAGGCCGGGATAGCGCACGTGCTCGACCCGCACCCCCGCAGCTCGCAGGCGCGCGGCGTAGCGCTCGCCGTCGTCGTGCAGCGGGTCGTACTCACCGGTCACGACCAGGGCCGGCGGGAGGTCCGACAGGTCGGGCGCCGCCAACGGGGACAGCAGCGGGTCGTGCGGCCCGACGCCCGGCGCGTACTGTGCCACGGCCCACAGCAGCTGCTCGCGGACCAGCCCGTAGCCCGTGCCCAGCCGCTGCCACGCGGCGGAGCCACACCCGGCGTCCAGGAGCGGCGAGAGCAGGAGCTGGTGGCTGATGACCGGGCCGCGGCGGTCGCGGGCCAGCAGCGCCGCGGCCGCGGCGAGGTTGCCCCCGGTGCTCTCGCCGCCGACGGCGATCGCGTCCGGTGCTGCCTCGAGCTGCGCCGCGTGCTCGCCGATCCACTCCAGCGCCCGGCGGACGTCCTCGATCGGCGCCGGAAAGGGCGACTCGGGCGGCAGCCGGTAGTCGACCCCGACCACGACGCAGCCCGACCGGTTGGCCAGGATGCGCAGGAGGTGATCGCTGGCGGCGACGCTGCCCCGCACCCATGAGCCGCCGTGGATCCAGGCGACGACGGGCAGCACACCGGCCCCCGGCCGGTAGATCCGCAGGGTGGGTCCGTCATCGACCGCCACGTCCTCGACCGAGGTGACCGGCTCGTAGTCGTGGTCGAAGGCGGTCATGGCGCCCAGCGCCTCGCGAAACCGCGCCAGCGTGATCGTCCCCGGCGGGGGTGGCGGATCGGCCGCGGCGCGGTCGAGGAAGGCGCGGGTCTGGGCGTCGATCGTCATGCGACAGCGGGGGCGGGCCCTTGACAGCCCAGCCCGCGAATTATAGACATAACCATTCGGTCTGTTCTGGTCTCGCAGTCCGCACCCGCCATGTGAGGAGAGAGATGGCAGCGACGCAGAAGCACCGCATGCACGGCAACGTGCTGCTCGTGGGCAGCATGCCGTTCGAGACGGTCGAGGACGCGCTGCGCAGCGGCGCGGCGCTCGGGACCGACGTGACGTGCCTGCCCGACGGCGAGGTCGGCGACCGGCAGTTCTGGGTCACCTTCCTGCCCACGCGGACCTACTCCCGCCACCCCGACCTGTTCGAGTCGCGCAGTCCCGACGACGGCTTCGACCACCAGCCCGACCACGACACGACGACGATGCGCCCCGGCGCCGCCCGCGAGTTCCACTGGACCTACCAGGTCAAGGACGGCGTCGACGCGCTGGCGTTCGACAGCCTCGGCTACGCCGACATCGCCAAGGAGTCCTACGCGACCTTCCGCCGGCTACGCGACGAGGGCGTCATCGCGCCCGGCGTCCGCTTCCAGGTCTCGCTGCCGGCGACCAGCAGCGGCGTCGACCAGTTCTTCGACGACCCGGAGCAGTGGCCGATGGTCCACGCCGCGTACGCCCGCGCGATGCGGGCCGAGATCGCGCAGATGGTCCTGGACATCCCGCCCGACGACCTGGCCGTCCAGTTCGACCTCGCGTGGGAGGTCGTCGACATGAGCATCGGGGACGAGCGCTACTTCCCGTTCTGGCCCCAGGCGACGTTCGCGCAGAAGTTCGCCCGCCACACCGACCTGCTCGTCGACCTCTGTGTCCAGATCCCCGAGGAGGTGCTGCTCGGGTTCCATTGGTGCTACGGCACGTGGGGCGGCTGGCCCATGACCGAGATGGCGGACCTGCGGCTGTGCGTCGACCTCTCCAACGACACCGTCCCCCGGGCCGGGCGCCGCGTCGACTACGTGCACATGCCCGTCCCGGTCGACCCGGGGCCCGGGTTCTTCGCACCGCTGCGCGACCTGGACATCGGCGACACGCGGGTCTACCTCGGGCTCGTCCACCACGAGGACGGCATCGAGGGGTGCCGGGGGCGGATCGCCCTGGCCTCTGAGGTGCTCGACGACTTCGGGGTGGCGGCGGTCTGCGGCTACGGGCGCGAGGACCGGTCCCAGGTCGCCGGCGTGCTCGATCTCCACCGCGCGTGCGCGGCCGAGCTGTCCGACGTCCCGCCCTCCTAGCCCCAGACCTCCTGCGCGGTCTGCACGACGAGCGCCAGCTTGGCGATCTCGTCGTCGACCGTCAGCGCGTTGCCCTCGACCGTCGAGGAGAAGCCGCACTGCGGCGACAGGCACAGCTGGTCGACGTCGATGTACCGCGACGCCTCCTCGATGCGCCGCTTCAGCTCGTCCTTGGCCTCCAGCGCCGGCCGCTTGGTCGTGACCAGCCCGAGCACCACGAGCTTGCCCTTGGGCACGAACCGCAGCGGCTCGAAGCCGCCGGAGCGCTCGTCGTCGAACTCGAGGAAGTAGGCGTCGACGTCGAGCTCGCCGAACAGCGCCTCCGCGACGAAGTCGTAGCCGCCCTCGGCGCGCCAGGCCGAGCGGAAGTTGCCGCGGCACAGGTGGGTGCTGACCGTCATCCCCTCCGGGCGTCCGGCCAGCGCCGCGTTGAGGTTGGCGATGTAGGTCTCGTGCTGGCGCTCGGGGTCGCCGCCGAGGCCGGCGATGAACGCGCGCTGGCGCGGGTCGTTGAGGTAGGCCAGCGACGTGTCGTCCAGCTGCAGGTAGGTGCAGCCGAGCTCGCCGAGGCGGGCGATCTCCTGCGCGTAGGCGGCGCTGAGGTCGGCGTAGAAGCCCTCGAGCTCCGGGTAGACGCCGCGGTCGATCCGGGCACGGCCGGCGCCGTAGTGGACCATGCTCGGCGAGGGGATCGTCAGCTTGGGCGTCGCCTCGTCGACCATCGACGCCAGCGCGCGGAAGTCGTCGGCGAAGATCGTCTCCCCGAGGCGGATCGGCGCCGTGACCTGCGGGGCGGTCGGGTGGAAGTCGATCTCGCCCTCGTCGCTCTCGAAGCGCACGGTCAGCTGCTCGTCCGCGCGGCTGACGCCGTCCAGGCGGTAGATGAAGTCCATGTGCCACGACGCGCGCCGGAACTCGCCGTCGGTGGCGCAGCGCAGGCCGACGTCGCGCTGTAGGGCGACCGCGTCGCGGATCGCCGCGTCCTCGGTCGCGCGCAGGTCCGCGGCGGAGAGGCGCCCCGCCGCGTGCTTTTCGCGCGCGTGCAGCAGCTCGGGCGGGCGCAGCAGGGAGCCGACGTGGTCGGCGCGGAACGGAGGTGTGTCACGCGGGCTCATGTGGGGATCACCGGCAGCAGGAGGTGGGACGGGTGGGCGGTGTCGTGGTGGACGTGATGCAGCGTCGTCCTGGAACTGCAGACGTGGTAGGGCACGTACTCGACGTTCGTGGCGCCGGCGACGCCGGTCGGCCGGTCCATGCTCGTGATCTCCAGGCAGATGCGATGGCCGGCCTTGAACTGGTTCGCCGTGGCGAGGATCTCGATCGTGTACTCGGTGACCTCGCCCGGGACGACCGGACGGGCCGCCTCGCGGGTCAGCTTGTGGAACGGCTTCCAGGGCAGCGAGCGCTCCTCGTCCAGCGCCCGGTTGGAGGCCTTCAGCCAGCCGCGCGTCAGCTCGCGCTCGGGCAGGTCGGCGGGCAGCTCCCACTCCCCCTCGCGCGCCGTGCGCACCGATGGATCGGGCCCCACGTCCTTGAGGACGACGATCCAGTTGGTGTCCTCCTGGTCGATCGCCGCCCACAGCTTCAGCACGGACGGGCCCGCGACCAGCAGGTCCGCGGGCAGCGGCTCCGACAGGAACCGCAGCCGGGCGATCCCGCGGGTGTGCGTGAGCGGCATCTGCACGAACGAGTCGGGCGGGATCAGGTCGTCGGCCGAGTCGGGCGTGAACGGCTCGGCCCGCAGCCGCTCCCAGCTGTTGAGGTAGAGCTTGGTCCACCGGGTGTCGGGCAGCGGCCAGTCCTGCCCGGTGCGCCACTCGTTGGCGCCCATGACCCAGTAGCGCACGGGCGGCTCGTCCATGACCTGGGTGTCGATGCCCTTGAGCCAGTGGTCGTACCAGCGCAGGATCTCGCCGTGGAAGCCGTGGAACGGCCGCTCCAGGTGGGCGGGACCGGCGAACAGCAGCTTCTTGGGGACGTCGAGGTGGCGCCAGTAGGTCTGCGCCCCCTGCAGGTGCGTCTTGTACGTGTACGCGTACCAGCCCGAGCCGGTGTAGGCGGGGATCCGGATCTGCGCGAACTCGTCCTCGCTGCGCTGGACCAGACCGGGCTGGTCGAAGGGATCGATGAGCACCTCGAAGTAGGCCGGCAGGTGCTGGCCCTTCATCGAGATCACGTTGTGCAGGTGCGGGTAGATCCGGTAGTCCGGATCCTCCATCGCCTCCCGCCAGCGCGCCTCCTTCTGGGGTGGCAGCTCGCCCGGGGCCCCGCGGTCCTGATGGAAGACGCCGAAGTGGCCGACGAGGTAGCGGAACAGGTGCACGACGCCGCCGGGGTACTCCTCGCGGAAGCCGCCGAGCGTGCCGTAGGCGCCGCGCGGGTCGAACGGGAAGATCGCCTTCAGGTGCGGCGGGTTCTGGCGGGCGACGTGCACCTGCTCGGCGCCGAAGCCGGAGATGCCGACCATCCCGACGTTGCCGTCGCACCACGGCTGCGCGGCGATCCACTCGATCAGGTCGTAGGAGTCGAACTCGCGCGAGCCGCCGCCCTCCGACTTGCCCACCCCGCGGGGCATGCCGATCACGTGGACGTAGCCGCGCGAGACGAAGAAGCGCGTGTCGCCGGCCTCCTGGGGGCCCGTCCACAGCGGCGACCACGCCGGCTGGGGCGGCAGGGCCGCGGTGGCGTCGGGGCCCTGGATCTCCTTGTTGTAGATCGCGAAGGCCAGCAGGGCCGGCAGCGGCTCGTCGGTGTCGGGGCGGTGGACGTCGACGCAGATGCGCACGCCGTCGCGCATCGCCACGTAGACGTCGCGCTCGCAGACCATCGGACCCGGGTGGCTGGCCTCGCGGTCGTAGGCCGGCGGGACGATCTCGGGCGAGACCGGCAGCCGCGGCGCCGGCGCGCTCACGCGACCACCGCCCGCACGGCGGCCACGATCGCGTCGTAGCCGGTGCACCGGCACAGGTTGCCGCTGATCGCCTCGCGGATCTCGTCGTCGGTCGGGACCGGGTTGCGCTCCAGCAGGTCCTCGGCGGCGAACAGCATGCCCGACAGGCAGTAGCCGCACTGGAACGCGTGGGCGTTCCAGAACGACTCCTGCAGCGGCGTCAGGACGCCGTCCTCGGCCAGCCCCTCCAGCGTCCGCACCTCGGCGCCGTCGACGGCCGCGGCCAGCGTGAGGCAGGACTTGACGATCCGGCCGTCGAGGCGGACGGTGCACGCCCCGCAGTCACCGGTCAGGCAGCCGGTCTTGGGCCCGGTGCAGCGAAACGTGTCGCGCAGCGCGTCGACGAGCAGCATGCGCCCGTCGATCGTCGCGGTGCGCGGCGCGCCGTTGAGCGTCAGCGCCAGTTCCATGGCCACCTCACCTTGCCTCTCGGATGTCGTCAAAGGCCATCTGCAGGGCGCGGCGGGCGATCGGCCCCACGACGGCCGCGCGGTAGCTGCCCGGCGCCAGCGCGTCGCTCCACGGGTCGGTCAGCGCGGCGGCGGCCCGCTGTGCCGCCGCGGCCAGGGCGGGC
>JAOPZL010000278.1 GCA_025964175.1 Solirubrobacterales bacterium | reverse complement strand
GCTCTTCCGATCTCGGTCACCCTCCTCCTCGCGCCCCCGGACCGGCGCGCCCCCGCGCACGCGGGCCTCGCCCGCCACCTGGCCGGCCGCGCGCCGCCCGCCTTCGGTTGACCCGTTCCGTCAATCGAAGGAGGAAACTGACCCCATGTCTCGCAACCAGCGTCTGGCGCTGCTGGGCCTGGCCGTCGTCGTGCTCGTCGGCGGCTTCATCGTGCTCAAGCCCGGATCCAGCGACAACGCGTCGCCGTCGCCGACCGTGACCGTCGTGCAGAAGACCGTCGTGCAGCAGCGCGACGGCAGGACCGAGACCGTGACGTCCACCGTCCGCAAGCCGGCCGCCCCCAAGGTCCCGACCGTCGTCGTCAAGGACGGCAAGCCGGTCGGCGGCGTCAAGAAGCTCGTGTTCAACAAGGGCGACACCATCGACTTCAAGGTCAAGGCGACCGCGCCCGGCGGCGAGGTGCACTTCCACGGCTACGACGTGCACGAGACCGTGCCCGCGTCCGGCGGCACCGCGGAGTTCAAGCTGAAGGCCAAGTTCGATGGCCGCTTCGTCGTCGAGATGGAGGACAGCGGTCAGGAGATCGCCGAGGTCGAGGTCCAGCCGTGAGGCGCCGCCTGATCGTGCTCGGAGCCGGCCTCGCCGGCGCCGCGCTCGCCGTGCCCGCCACCGCCTCGGCGCACGGGCTCGTCGGCAAGCAGGACCTCCCGATCCCGGAGTGGCTGTTCGCATGGGGGGCCGCGGTCGTCCTCGTCGCCTCGTTCGTCGCGCTCGCGGCGCTGTGGACGTCGCCGCGTCTGCAGGAGCTGCGCGAGCGCCCGGTCTGGCGCGTCCCGCGGATCCTGGACGTCCTCTGCGGGCTGATCGGCGTCGCCGCCTTCGTCTTCATCGTCTACGCCGGGCTCGCGGGCAGCCAGACGGCGCTGGAGAACATCGTCCCGACCTTCGTCTACGTCCCGTTCTGGGTGGCGATCCCGTTCATCTCCTTCTGGGCCGGGGACGTCTTCCGGGCGTTCAACCCGTGGCGGGCGGTCGCCCGCTTCGCGGCATGGGCGGCCGGGCGCATGGGCGGCGCCTCGGCGCTGCCCGCGCCGCTGGAGTACCCGCGCCGGCTGGGGCGCTGGCCGGCCATGGTGGGGATCCTGTTCTTCGCCTGGGTCGAGCTCGTGCTGCCGCCCGGGCAGCGCGACGACCCGTCGACGCTGGCGATCATGGGGCTCGCCTACGCGGCGGTGCAGCTCGTCGGCATGTCGCTGTACGGGATCGACCCGTGGCTGCGCAACGCCGACCCGTTCGGCGTCTACTTCGGGATGTTCGCCCGGCTCGCGCCGCTGCACTGGAAGGATGGCCGGCTGTTCGTGCGCCGCCCGCTCTCCGGCGTCGTCCAGCTCGAGACGCGCCCCGGGACGGTCGCGCTGGTGACGACGATGATCGGCACCACGTCGTTCGACGGCTTCTCCCAGGGCAAGGTGTGGACGAGCATCGCGCCGCACCTGCAGCAGTGGTTCATCGACCTCGGCTTCACGGCGCAGACGAGCGTCGACATCGCGTTCACGATCGGACTGCTCGCGATGGTGGCGATCATCTCGGCCTTCTACCGGGTCGGCGTGATCGGGATGGCGTCGGTCGGCGAGGGGCACGACGCGGCGGAGCTGTCGCGCCGGTTCGCGCACACGCTGGTGCCGATCGCGCTCGCCTACCTCGTCGCGCACTACTTCTCGCTGGTCGGCTACCAGGGGCAGGCGATGTTCTACCTCGTCTCCGACCCGCTGGGCCACGGGACGGACTACCTCGGGACGGCCGGGGTGGCGATCGACTACGGCTGGGTCAGCGCGACGGGCATCTGGTACGTCCAGGTCGCCGCGCTCGTCATCGGCCACGTCTGCGGCCTCGTGCTCGCCCACGACCGGGCGCTCTCGCTGTACCGCGACCCGCGGGCGGCGACGCGATCGCAGTACTGGATGCTCGTCGTCATGGTCGGGTTCACCAGCCTCGGCCTGTGGATCCTCTCGGCGGCGTCGCAATGAGCGTTCCGTTCGCGCACATCGGCCACTGGTGGACGTCGATCCTCTACCTGGCACCCGTCGTGGTGGTGATCGTGTGGCTCGGGTTCCAGAGTTGGCGCGCGAAGCGCCACGATCGAGACGGTTCGTGAGTCAGAGATCGCAATCGGGGGAATGGCCCGTCTGCGATGACCACGCAGCAGCTGCACGACCTGCTGGAGGAGATCCCCGACACGCGGGAGCTCGTCGTCGCGTCGCCGGAGCCCGACGGGCTGCTGGCGGCGTGGCGGGCCGCCCACGCGGAGTCCGCGCGGGCCCTCGCGCGCTGGCGGATGGCCCGCGGGTGCGACGCGTTCGCCGCCTACCGGGCGGCCGCGGACCGGGCTGACGCGGCGCAGGACGCGCTGGCCCTGCGGTTCGCGTGACCCGCGGCTAGGACTTCTCGGCCTCGAGCGCCCGGACGTCGTGCACCAGGCCCTCGGGCGTGAGCTGGTCGACCGGGAAGCCGATCCGCTGGCGCCCCTGCTTGTCGATCAGCAGCACGTAGGCGGAGTGCTCGAAGCCGTCGCCCTGGGGCTGGATCCCGTACGCCTTCCAGACCGGGGTCAGCTGCGCGCGGGTGCCCAGCAGGAAGCGCATCCGGTCGTTCAGGCGCTGGGCGAGGAGGAACCTGCGCGCGTGGGCCTGGTCGTCGTTGGCCGGGTCGACGGAGACTGCGAGCGTGGGGACGTCGTGGCCGAGCTGGTCCAGCGCGCCGCGGATCTGCTGCGCGGTGAGCGGGCAGGTGTCCTGGCACGTGGAGTACATGAAGGTCAGGATCACGACCTTCCCGCGGTCCTGCTTCAGCGAGGCGACCTTGCCGTCCTGGTCGCGCAGCGTGAAGTCCTGGGGCGGGATGCCGGGCGGGCGCAGCGAGCCGACGAAGCCGTTGATCACCGCGTTGTCGGCCGTCGAGGTGCTCGAGCCGTCGTGGCCGGCGGCGAGCAGCAGCGCGATCGCGGCGGCGGCTCCGCACGCGACCAGGGTGGCGAGGGCAAGGCGGACTCGGGACATTCCCACCCAAAGTAGAGTGCCACGCATGGAGATGAGGGACCAGGTCGTCGTGGTCACCGGTGGCGCGTCCGGCATCGGGAAGGCGCTGGCGCTGCAGTGCGCGGCCGAGGGTGCCGCGGGCATCCTGATCGCCGACCTCGACGCCGAGGGCGCAGACGCGGTCGCGCGCGAGATCGGCCCGGCCGCCGTGGGCGTGCTCTGCGACGTCGCCGACCCCGACCACGCCCACAAGCTCATCGCCGCCGCCGCGGAGGCCTTCGGCGGCCGTCCCGTCGACGTCTTCTTCGCCAACGCCGGCATCGCGGTCGGGGACGGGCTGGGCGATCCCGGGGAGTGGGCGCTGGCCGTCGACGTCAACGTCGCCGCGCACGTCGTGGCCGCCCGCGCGCTGCTGCCCGGGTGGCTGGAGCGCGGCCGCGGGACGTTCGTCTGCACCGCCTCGGCCGCCGGCCTGCTGTCGCAGATCGGCTCCGCGCCGTACGCGGTGACCAAGCACGCCGCGGTCGCCTTCTCCGAGTGGCTGTCGATCACGTACGGCGGGCAGGGCGTGCAGGTCGCGTGCCTGTGCCCGATGGGCGTGGCGACGCCGCTGCTGGAGACCGCGGGCACCGCGGGCCGGGTCGTGCGGGCATCGGGCCCGGTGCTCGCGCCGGCGGAGGTCGCGGAGGTCGTCATGGGCACGCTGCGGACCGGGGAGTTCCTGATCCTGCCGCACCCCGAGGTGCTCGACTACCTGCGTCACAAGGGCACCGATTACGATCGGTGGATCGGCGGCATGCGTCGCCTGCAGGCCGCTATACTTTCTGAAGCACCGTAACTCCGACAGGAATTCATGCAATGAGCCCCAGCGGCGCCGACTACATCCGTCAGGTCAAGGAGCAGATCGCCGAGGTCGACCCGTCCGAGGTCCACGGCCTGCTCGACACCGGGGTCGCCCTCCTCGACGTTCGCGAGAGCGACGAGTGGGACGGCGGCCACCTCCCCGGAGCGACCCACGTCGCCCGCGGCTATCTCGAGTCGCGCGTGGACGGCGTGCTGCCCGACCGCGACCAGCGCGTCGTCGTCTACTGCGCGTCGGGCACCCGCTCGGCGCTGGCCGCCAAGACGCTGCAGGACCTCGGCTACGCCAACGTCGAGTCGATGACCGGCGGCATCACGCTGTGGAAGGACCGCGGCTACGACGTCGACAAGCCCCGCCAGCTCACCGCCGAGCAGCGTGAGCGCTACTCGCGCCACTTCCTGCTCCAGGAGATCGGCCAGGTCGGCCAGGAGAAGCTGCTCGACGCCAAGGTGCTGCTGCTCGGCGCCGGCGGCCTCGGCTCCCCGACGGCGCTGTACCTCGCGGCGGCCGGCGTCGGCACGATCGGCATCATCGACAACGACGTCGTCGACCTCTCCAACCTCCAGCGCCAGGTCATCCACACGACCGACCGCGTCGGGGTCAAGAAGGTCGACTCCGCCGAGGAGGCGATGAAGGCGATCAACCCGGGCGTCAACGTCGTCAAGTACGACTTCCGCCTCGACTCGTCGAACATCGTCGACGTCATCCAGGGCTACGACGTGATCGTCGACGGCCTCGACAACTTCCCGACGCGGTACCTGCTCAACGACGCCTCCGTGCGCCTGCAGATCCCCGTCGTCTCGGCCTCGATCCTCGGGTTCGACGGCCAGATCACGGTCTTCGACCCCTACAACGGGCCGTGCTACCGCTGCCTCTACCCGGTCCCGCCGCCAGCCGAGCTCGCTCCGAGCTGCGGCGCCAACGGCGTCCTCGGCGTGCTGCCCGGCACGATGGGCCTGCTGCAGGCCACCGAGGTCGTCAAGCTGGTCATCGGGATCGGCGAGCCGCTCGTCGGCCGGCTGCTGCTGTACGAGGCGCTGGGCGCGACGTTCACCGAGCTGAAGGTGCGCCGGGATCCGGAGTGCCCGATCTGCTCGCGCCCCCCGGAGGACATCACCGACGAGGAGCTCGGCGTGTTCCCCGACTACGAGGCGTTCTGCGCCGCGGCGGGCTAGGGTCTCCGCTCCTATGGCAACGGTTCGCATTCCCCCTGTCCTGCGTTCGTCGACCGGTGGCGCCAAGGAGGTCGGTGCCGACGGCGCGTCCGTCGGCGAGGTGCTGCGCTCGCTCGCCGAGCTGCACCCGGCCACCCAGGGCCAGCTGTTCGGCGAAGGCGGCGACCTCAACCGCTATGTCAACGTCTACCTCAACGACGAGGACGTCCGCGTCCTCGACGGGCTCGACACCAACGTCGACGAGGGTGACGTGCTCGTGATCCTGCCGGCCATGGCCGGCGGGGCGCACTAGCCGGCCGACCCCCGCGCCGGCCCGTGATGGGCGCAGCTCTGGGGACCGCTATCTTTCGTGAAGTGAGTCCCGTCCCAGAGCTGCGCAACCGTCCCTGCGGGGGCCGCTACGGCGACATCGTCCAGGCGATCGGCAACACGCCGCTCGTCGAGCTCAAGCGCCTGTCGCCCAAGCCGGGCGTGCGCATCTGGGCGAAGATGGAGTCGTTCAACCCGACCGGATCCGTCAAGGACCGCGTCGCCCGCGCGCTCATCGAGGACGCCGAGGAGAAGGGCGCGATCAAGCCGGGGATGACCATCCTCGAGCCGACCTCGGGCAACACCGGCATCTCGCTGGCCATGATCTGCTCGCGCAAGGGCTACAAGCTGCGCGTCGTCATGCCCGACAACGTCACGCCTGAGCGCACGCAGCTGCTGAAGATGTACGGCGCGGACATCGTCTACTCGCCCGGTGACCAGGGCTCCAACGGTGCGGTCGCCCTGGCGCTGAAGATGGCCGAGGACGACTCCAGCTACTACATGCCCTACCAGTACGGGAACCCGGCGAACCCGCTGGCCCACTACAACGGCACGGCGCCCGAGATCCTGCAGGAGCTCGACGGCGACATCGCCGCGTTCGTGGCCGGCCTGGGCACGGGCGGCACGCTGATGGGCAACGCCCGGCGCTTCAAGGAGGAGCTCGGCGACGCCGTCAAGATCGTCGCCGCGGAGCCGATGCAGGGCGAGCCGGTCCAGGGCCTGCGCTCCCTCGAGGACGGCTTCATCCCGCCGATCATCGACCTGTCGCTGCTGGACCGCAAGATCTTCGTCACCAACCGCGACGCCATCATCTGGACCCGCAAGCTGCTTGACGAGGAGGGGATCTTCGCCGGCGTCAGCAGCGGAGCGATCGCCCGCGTCGCGGTGCGCATCGCCGGCGAGCTGGACGAGGGCAACGTCGTGTTCCTCGTCTGCGACGATGGTTGGAAGTACTTGTCTTCCGGCATCTACACGCTGCCGGTGGACGAGGTCGAGAACCTCGATTCCACCATCTGGTGGTGAACTAGGAGCACGCCATGCCCGGGAACATCGGACCCATGGAGATCATCCTCGTCCTCGTGATCGCGCTGCTGGTGCTCGGTCCGAAGAAGCTTCCCGAGGTCGGGCGGTCCGTCGGCAAGGGCCTGCGCGAGTTCAAGGACGGCGTCTCCGGTCTCACCAACGGTGACGACGACGAGCCGGAGCCCGCGAAGGTCATCAAGGCACAGGCCTCGACCTCCACGCCGATTCCCGAGCCGGACCCGGAGCCCGCCGTCACCGGCGCGCCCACCGAGACCCCCTCCGCGAAGTCTTGAGGATCAGCCAGGAGCTGGTCGATCAGATGATCGCCCACGCTCGGCAGGACGCGCCCGACGAGTGCTGCGGCGTCGTGCTCGCGCGCGACGGCGCGGCGGTCGAGGTGCGGGCCTACGAGAACGTCTACCACTCGCCGCTGAAGTTCGGCATCGACGGTCTTGCGCTGCTCAAGCTCAACGACGAGATCGACGAGAAGGGCCTGGACATCGGGGCGATCTACCACTCGCACACCCGCACCCCGCCCTACCCGTCGCAGACCGACATCAACTTCGCGGCCGGGTGGCCCGGCGTGGAGTGGATCATCGTCGGGCTCGATCGCGCCGGCGAGGCGACGGTGCGCACGTACCTGATCGAGGACGCGCACGTCCGAGAGCTCTGATCCGCTGAACCCGACCGAGCGGCAGCAGCGAGCCCGCAAGGTCAAGCCCCAGCTGGGAGAAGGGCCGTTGGTGCGCGTCGTCAGCGCCGCCAACCAGTCCGAGGCGGAGTTCATCCAGGGGATGCTGCTCGAGGAGGGCGTCCCCTCCACGACTCGCCGCGCCGCGGGCTTCGACGTCCCCGACTTCCTGGCCGGTGGCCCGCGCGACGTCCTCGTCGCCGCCTCCGGCTACCACACCGCCCGCGAGGTGCTGCTCCAGGCGGAGATCGAGCCGGCCGCCGAGCGCGCGGGGATGCCCAGGAGCGGGCGGCTGGCGCTCGGGCTGCTCGTGGGGCTGGCGCTGGTGTTCGCGGTGGCGTGGGCGGGGACGGAGCTGTTCTAGCGCTCCGCCGCCGGCCTGCCGGCGCCTAGCGTGCCAGCGCAGAGCCGCGCGTGACCAGGCGCAGCCCGGCGCCGATCGAGAGCGTCGCGCTCGTGATCCCGGGCTCGGCGTCGATCAGCGCGCCGATCTCGGCGACCTCGTCGGGGTGGGACAGGACGTTGTCGATGGCCAACAGCCCGCCGTGGGGGCGCAGGACGCGCACCAGGTCGGGCCAGTAGCCCGCGTAGGCGGAGCGGTCGGCGTCGAGGAAGATCAGGTCCCACGAGTCGTCGGGCGCCCCGGCCAGGACCGTCGCGGCGTCCGCGGTGCGCAGGTCGGCCTGCAGCCGGGCACGGCGCAGGGTCGCGCGCGCCTGCTCCGTGCGCGGCGGATCGATGTCGACCGAGGTGAAGTAGCCGCCGCTGTCGGCGGCGCCGTCGGCGAGCCAGAGGGTGGAGAGGCCGACCGAGGTGCCGATCTCCAGGATGCGGCGCGCGGCGGTCGCGCGCACGAGCAGGCCGAGCAACTCGGCCGTCTCGGGCTCGACCACGCGGTAGCGCTGGAGGCGGTCCTCGAGGGGTTCGTCGTGCTCGCGGGCGGTCGCGAGCAGCTCGTCGGCGATGGCGCGGCGGTCGGCGTTCACGCAGCGATGATGGCAGCGATGTCGTCGGCGAGGGCGTCCGCCTCGGTCAGGTCGGCGTCCGGATGGCTCGTGCGCAGGCCGATGACGGTCGCTCCGGCCGCGCGTCCGGCGGTGATCCCGGCCGGCGCGTCCTCCAGGACGACGCAGCGCGCGGGGTCGACCTCCAGTCGCCGCGCGCCGATCAGGAAGCACTCGGGATCGGGCTTGCCGCGCTCCAGGCCGTCGGAGGAGACGAGCACCTCCGGGACCGGCAGGCCCGCCGCGCGCAGCCGTGCGTGGGCCAGCTCGGTCGAGCACGAGGTCACGATCGCCAGGCATCGGCCGCCGGTCAGCAGCGCGTGGGCGCCGGGCAGCGCGACGATGCCGTCGGTGTCGGCGATCTCGGTGCGCTCGAGGATCCCCGCCTCCCGCGCGTGGTCGGAATCCGGGGCGAGCAGGCGCACCGACTCGCGCGACGGCCGGCCCTGGGCGAAGCGCAGCACCGCCAGGGGGTCGAGGCCGTGGCGGCGGGCGAAGGCGCTCCAGGCGCGCTCGACCGGGGCCGTCGAGTCGACGAGCGTCATGTCGAGGTCGACGAGCAGCGCGTCGGCGGCGGCGAGCAGGGAAGCGGGGGTGATCCGGTCGGGGTCGCTCATGTCACGGCAGGGGGATCAGGGTCTTTGGGCTCGTGCGTGCGCGCGGGGGCGCTGCGACGGGAGCGAGCAGAAGGACGAGGAGGCCGGCCAGTGCGAGGACGGTCGCGGCGGCGCGCAGCGAGGTCGCCTGCGCCAGCCCGCCGACCAGCGGCGGTCCGGCCAGGAACCCGAGGTACCCCAGCGAGCTGACCGCGGCCAGCGCCGGGCCGGTCGGCACGCCGGGCTGGTCGGCGCCCGCGCGGAAGAGGGTCGGCGCGACGCCGCTCAGCCCGAGGCCGAGGGCGAGGAAGCCGAGGATGGCCAGCGGCGCGGTGCCCGAAGCCAGCCCGGCGGCGAAGCCGACCGCGGCCAGCGCGCCCGACCGGCGCAGCAGCCCGACGGCGCCCCAGCGCGCCCACAGCCGGTCGGCGACGAGCCGGCCCCCGCCCATCCCGGCGGCGAAGACGGCGTAGGCGACCGCGCCCAGCGCCGCGCTGCCCCCGAGGTCGTCGGCGACGAGCTTGGCGCTCCAGTCCGAGGCACCGCCCTCGGCCATGAAGCAGAAGAAGCAGGCGATGCCCATCAGCAGCAGCCGGACCGGGAGCTTGCGCCACGGGACGTGAGGCGCCGCGGAGTCGGGATCCTCGTCGGCTCGCAGCAGCGGGCGGATGGCCAGCATGCCGGGGATGCCGAAGAGCGCGGCGGCGAAGAGGAGGTGCGGCGTGGGGGAGACGCCGAGCGCGGCGGCCAGGGCGCCGAGGCCGGCACCCGCGAAGCCGCCGAAGGAGAACGCGGCGTGCAGCGAGGAGAGGACCGGCCGGCCGAGCTGGCGCTCGACGGTCATGCCCTGCGCGTTCATCGAGATGTCCAGCCACGAGTTGGCGACGCCCACGACGAGCAGCGCCGCGGCGAGGGCGAGGGTGGAATGGGCCAGCGTCGGCAGCACGACGGCGACGGTCAGGCCGATCATCCCGGCCCGGGTGAACGCGCGGCTGGAGCGCCCGGTCAGCAGCCGCCCGACGGCCGGCATCGTGACGACCGCCCCGACCGCGGGCGCGAGCAGCGCGAGGCCGAGCATCCCGGTGGAGGCGCCGACGCGATCGCTGAGCGCGGGGATCCGCGAGGCCCACGACGCGAAGAGCGCGCCGTTGGCGAAGAAGACGATGGTGATGGCGGCGCGAGGATCGGTGAGCCTCACGCCAGGATCACCTCGATGCCGAGCGCGCGGTAGGGCGCCAGCGCCTCGTCGCCGGTCGCGGCGTCGGTGACGAGATGGGTGACCTGGCTCAGGGGCGCGACGACGAACGCCATTGCGGTGCCGAGCTTGTCGTGGTCGGCGAGCGCGACGACGGCGGCCGCGCCCTCGATCATCGCGGCCTTGACGTGGCGCTCCTCGAGGTCGTTGGTCGTCACGCCGATCTCGGGGTGCAGCCCGCAGATGCCGAGGAAGACGACGTCGGCGCGCACCTGGCGCAGCGCCTGGATGGTGTCGGCGCCGACGGTGACCATCGCGCGCGGGCGCAGCGTCCCGCCGACCACGGTGACCTCGAGCCCGGGGTGGTCGGCCAGCTCGACGGCGATGGGCGGGCTGGTGGTCAGCACCGTCGCCTGCAGGTCCTCGCGCAGACCGCGCGCGACCTCGAGCGTCGTCGTGCCGCCGTCGATGACGATGACGTCGCCGTCGCGCGCGATGGCGGCGGCCCGGCGTGCGATCGACGCCTTCGCCTTGGGGGCCCGATGGGCGCGGGCGGCGAACGGGGTGGCATCGCCGTGGCGGGGCAGCGCACCACCATGGACCCGCCGCAGCGCGCCGGCCTCGTCGAGCTCGCGCAGGTCGCGGCGGATCGTGTCGGAGGAGACGCTCAGCTCGGCGGTCAGGTCAGCGGCGAGCACCCGCCCCTGAGTCCGCAGGCGGTCGAGGATCAACGCCCGTCGCTCATCGGTCAGCACGTGCACGATTTTACACGAACGTGCATAAACCAGCACCGGACG
>JAOPZL010000253.1 GCA_025964175.1 Solirubrobacterales bacterium | reverse complement strand
AGGCGACCTGGTGCAGGTCGTCCTCGTGGCCGCGGGCGTTGTAGGCGCTGGCCACTCGGCGCACCAACGGCGCCATGCGCCGCACGAGCTCCTCGCGAGCGGCGAGGTCATGGTGGCGGCGGTAGCGGTCGAGCAGCCACTGCTCGGAGATGTTGGATGACATTGCGGCTCCCTTGGTGATCCACATCGGTGACGAGGCGAAGGTCAAGAGGTCCGAGGTCCGCGCTTGGTTTTCGCGGCCTGTCCATCCCGGCGGTGCAGTTGATCGGGGCTGTCCGGCGTGCCGCATGCGGCGGTCCGTCGAACGCTTCCTGCTGATGGAGGTACCCGGTCGTCAGGTCCGTATTCCTCCAATTGCGAGAGGTCTTGGCGACGGGTCGGCCGCTAGCCTGCGCCGCCCGTGCGCATCTTCTCCGGCATCCAGCCCACCGGCCGCAAGCACCTCGGCAACTTCATCGGCGCGATCGTCCAGTACGTGGCGGGACAGGAGCAGGAGGGCGAGTCGATCTACTGCGTCGTCGACCTCCACGCCACCACCGTCGCCTATGAGCCCGGCGTCCTGCGCGAGCGCCTGTACGACACGACGGCGATATTGATCGCCGCCGGCCTGGACCCGGAGCGGTCCATCCTCTTCCGCCAGTCCGACGTGCGCGAGCACAGCGAGCTGGCCTGGCTGCTGTCGTCGGTCACCTCCTGGGGCGACCTCAACCGCATGCACCAGTTCAAGGACAAGGCCGGCGCGCAGCGCGACCTCGTGTCCGCCGGGCTGTTCACCTACCCGGTGCTGATGGCCGCCGACGTGCTCGCCTACCGCGCGACGACGGTGCCGGTCGGAGACGACCAGCGCCAGCACATCGAGCTGATGCGCGACATCGCCGCGCGCTTCAACGCGCGCTACGGCGACGTGCTCGTCGTGCCCGAGGGCGTCTACCCCGAAGTCGGCGCGCGGATCATGGATCTGCAGGAGCCGACGCGGAAGATGTCGACGACGGGCGGGACCGAGGAGGGCACGGTCTACGTCCTCGACGAGCCCAAGGCGATCGAGAAGAAGTTCAAGCGCGCGGTGACGGACTCCGGCTCGGAGATCCGCGCCGGCGCCGACAAGCCGGGCGTGACGAACCTCCTGGAGATCCTCGCGGCGGCGCGCGGGACGAGCGTCGCCGACGCGGAGACGTCGATGGCCGGCGCCCGCGGGTACGGCGACCTCAAGGGCGCGACGGCCGAGGCGGTCGTCGAGCTGCTGACCCCGGTCCGCGAGCGCTACGAGGCGCTGCGGGCCGATGAGGGCGAGCTCGAGCGGATCCTCGGGCGCGGGGCCGAGAAGGCGTCCGCGATCACCGCGGACGTGCTGACCGACGTGCGTGCCGTCATGGGCGTCGGTTGCCCGCCGGCCGCCCGGCGCTAGCGCGCCTCCAGCGCCATCCCAAGCGCGAGCAGCGCCTCGTCACCGCCCGGGTGGCCGATGAGCTGCGCGCCGACCGGAAGGGCTCCGGGCGGTGTGGGCAGCGGGATGGTCAGCGCGGGGACCGGAGCCTGCGCGAAGGGGACCGCGGTGCAGAGCAGCGCCTCGCGCAGCGGGATGCGGCGGCCGCCGGCGACCTCGACGTCCTCGTCGGTGCGCAGCGGGGCCGTGATCGGCGAGGACGGGGCGAGCAGCGCGTCGCGGCCGTCCAGCGCGCCGAGGATCGCGGCGCAGATGGCGGCCCGGGCGGCTCGCGGCGCTGGAAATCGATCGAGACCACGTTGGGGGACAGTTCGCGGACCTGGCAGCGGGTCACACCCCGGGCCGAGGCCAGCGCTCGGGCGGCCTCGTCGAAGTCTTCGGGTGTCTGGCCCGGCACTAGGCGGATGCGGACCTCGTCCCACGACGCGCCCGACCGCACGCCCAGCACCTGGGGCAGCCGCGCCTGGGCCTGGCTTCGACTGCGACGGATGCTGCGCCCCAGAGGATTGACCGTCACCACAAGGGGCATGGCATCGGGCTTGATGCTCAGCCCGCAGGCGTGCAGCCACTGGGGCAGCTTGGGGGCGTAGACCGTCCAGCGCAGCCACCACGCCCGCAGGTGGCGGCCCGCCCACGCATCGAAAGACGCCAGGTCGATTAATCGCCAGGCGGTGAGCACCCCGACGACCGCACCAGCGGCCAGGCCTAGCGAGGCCGCACCCCACCAGTACCACCACGCCACCATGGCGAGCACGGTCAGACTGGTCCGCCAGTGAGTGAGCACCTGGCGCAGGGCCCACATCACAGCCTTGATCACCAGCCATACCGCGAAGAGCACGACTGCTGCTGCGGCCAGTGCTTCAGCGATCTTGATCAGCGCTTTGCCGAGTTTGGCCAGGGCCCACACCACGATGCCCAGCGCGGCGCCTCCGGCTATCACCAGGGCGATCAGGTATGCGTCCATCAGCGATCACCCGCCCTGACCGAGGCGATCGCGGTGAACTTTGGTTTGTTGCGGTTTTCATTCTTACCGGGGAAGGGGCTTGCGCCTGTCCCGGCGGGTCTGCGTATCCTCACTACTGTTCACTCCTGACTCGGGTGGACAGCGCAGAAGCGGATAGGTTGGTAGCCAGAGATTCCGCTTCTGCGCCTACGTCGGTCGTACAATTGATGAGGGCGTGCGGCA
>JAOPZL010000192.1 GCA_025964175.1 Solirubrobacterales bacterium | reverse complement strand
TGGGCCTCGGCGCCCTCGCGGCGGATCGCGTCCATCTCCTCGGCCAGCGCGGCGGCGTGCTCCTCGGCGGCGACGACCCGGCCGCGCAGCTGCGCGATCTCCCGATCGGCCCGCTCGCGGACCTCGTCGCGCTCGTCCTGCACCTCTCCGCGGACGCGGCGCTCCGCCTCTTCGGCCTGCTCTGCCGTTCGCAGCCGCGCGGTCAGGGCGTCGCGCTGCGTCAGGGTCTCGCGCAGGCGGCCCTCGAGGTGGCCGAGCTGCGTCTCCAGCGTCGCGACCGTCGCCTCGGCGGCCTGCGCGCGCCGCACGACGCCCTCGTCGGCGTGAGAGTCGCGGCGGGCGCGGCGCTGCTCCAGCACACCGGAGTCGACGACGGTCGCGGGTGGCGGAGCGTCGGACTCGTCGGCCGGCCCGGGCGAGGCCGCGGGCAGCGAGATCTCGCGCCCGGCGGCGTTCAGGGCCAGGTGGGTGCTCAGCGCCACCCGCAGCTCGACCGGGACCGCATAGCGCGCGCTCCAGTGGCCGTCCTCACCGGCGACCGCGACGTCCGCCACGAACGGCCGCCGCTCGCCGGCGTCGTCCACCACGAGCATGGTGTGGCCCTCGGGTGTGCCCTCGCGCCAACGACCGGAGACCTGCACCTCGAGCACCTCGGCGCTCGACGGGACCCACTCCACGCGCTCGACCTCGAAGGGCGCGGACAGAGAGGAATCACCAGGGTTGGGCGCGTTCACCCGGCCAGCGTAAAGGCAAACCGCATCGCGCGCCCAACGAGCCGGACGAAATCAGCCGTCTTCGCGCTGTTGCCAGGCGGCAACGACGCTGACGGCCGCGATCCCGGCCACGACCGTGCCGATCGCGATCGCCCGCGTGGGCACCTTGCGCCCCACGTAGAACTTGATCGCCTTCCAGGTGACGAGGCCCACCAGCTTGTAGAACACGACTCTCTACTCCCCCTTTTCTTCGTTGCGCAGTCGCCAGGCGAGCCGCGACTGCAGCGACCACAGCTCGATGAAGCCGGGCGACGCCGTCTGGGAGAAGAGGCCGCCGGACTCCGAGAACGTCGCGAGCTGGGCGTCGTAGACCGCGTTGGGCGACTCCCGGGTGACGACCCGCGCCGAGCCCTTGTAGAGCTTGATGCCGATCGTCCCGGTCACCCGCTCGCTGACGGACTCCATGTACGCGTCCAGGTCGGAGCGCAGCGGCTCCCACCACAGGCCCGCGTAGACGAGGTAGGCCCACTGACGGTCGAGCTGCGGCTTGAACTGGTTCTGGTGGATGGTGCCGACGAGCTTCTCCAGCTCGGCGTGCGCGGTCAGGATGATCTCCGCCGCGGGCACCTCGTAGATGTCGCGGACCTTGAGGCCGACGATGCGGTCCTCGATGTGGTCGACGATCCCGACGCCGTGCTTGATGCCGGCCGCGGCAGCCCGCTCCAGGAGCGCGACCAGGCCGAGCCGCTCGCCGTTGAAGGCGACGGGGACGCCGGCCTCGAAGGTCACCTGGACGATCTCGGCCTCGTCGGGCGCCTCCTCGGGGCGCGTCACGAGCTGGAAGACGTCGTCCTCGGGCGCGTGCGCGAGGTCCTCGATCCACTTGCCCTCGCTCGAGCGACCCCAGAGGTTGTCGTCGATCGAGTACGGCGCGGAATCGGTGCCGCCCTTGACCGGGATGCCGTGCTCGCGGGCGTAGGCGATCTCCTCGTCGCGGCCCATGGCCCACGTGCGGACGGGCGCGATGATCTTCAGCTCGGGCGCGAGCGTGGCGACGGTCGCCTCGATGCGGACCTGGTCGTTGCCCTTGCCGGTGCAGCCATGGGCGATCGTGTCGCAGCCGGTCTGACGGGCGACGTCGACGGCGAGCTTGGCGATCAGCGGGCGGCCGAGCGCGGTGAACAGCGGGTAGTGCAGCCCGTAGATGGCGTTGGCCTTGATCGCCGGCAGCACGAAGTCCTGGGCGAACTCCTCGCGCGCGTCGATCACATGGGTGTCGACGGCGCCGAGCATGCGCGCCTTGTCCTCGACCTCGGTGTAGTCCTCGCCGGGCTGTCCGAGGTTGACGGTCAGCGTGACGACCTCGGCCTTGTACTCGTCCTGGATCCACTTGAGCATCACGCTCGTGTCCAGCCCGCCCGAGTAGAGCAGGAGGACGCGGTTGACCTCCTCCGGACGCGCCTCATAGGAGGCGGTGGCCTGGGCGCGCATGCGCTCGGAGGCCTCGGGCGCGGGGATCGAGTGGGCGGAGATGCGAGGGGCGTCGGACATGTCGAGGCGCAGGGTACTTCGCCCGCGTTGGCAGCGAGGCGGCCCCCGGACGGCTAGGCCGGCGCCGGCTCCGCGCCGGCGCCCTCGGCGTTCGCCGCGTCGGCCACCTGCTGCGGGATGCCCTTCTGCATCCCGACCAGCGAGACGACGAAGCACACCGCCATGACGGCCGCCATCACGACGAAGACCGACTTCGTCGCGGCCGCGAAGTCGTGCTGGATGGCCGCGAAGATCTGGTCGGCCTGCGCGCCGGTCTGCTGCAGCCGGCCGCTGCCGCCGCCACCACCGGAGCTGACGGCGGAGGCGATCGCGTCGGCCTCCCCCTTGCCCAGCCCGAGCTTGCCCAGCGACGTCTCGAGATGGCCGCGGTTCTGGTCGATCAGCACGGTGCCCAGGAGCGCGAGCCCCAGGCTCGAGGCGAAGTAGCGCACGGTCTGGGTCACGCCCGAGACCTCGCCGTAGCTGCCGCGCGGCGCGCGGTTGACGGCGTCGGTCGCCACCGGCGAGAGGACGAGGCCCATCCCGGCACCGGTGAGCACGATCCAGTACCACTGGGAGTTGAGGTCGGCGTCGGCCAGCGAGCCGGCCCACAGGTAGAAGCCGATCGCGGTCACCGCGGAGCCGATGATCACCGGCATTCGCGCGCCGCTCTTGTCGAGCATCCGCCCGCCGACCTGGCTGGCCGTCGCGAAGCCCGAGAAGAACAGCAGCAGGTACAGGCCCGCGTTGGCGGCGCTGTACTCGAGCACGAGCTGCGAGTAGACCGAGGCGAAGAAGAACAGCGGCACGAAGCAGATGCACAGCAGGAAGAGCACGATGTTGTCGACGACGAAGCCGCGGTCGCTGAAGATGCGCAGCTCGATCAGCGGGTTGGGGATCCGCAGCTCGAACAGGCAGAAGGCGACGATCAGCAGCGCGCCGACGACGATGCAGCCCCACGTGCCGACCGAGTCCCAGCCCCACTTGCTGGCCTGCTGCAGCCCGAGCACCGCGAGCCCGAAGCCGGCCGAGACGAGCACGGTGCCGCGGTAGTCGATCGGCACCTTGCGCCGGGACTCCTCGGGCTTGGCCAGGAAGGTCAGGACGATGGCGATGATGGCGATCGGGACGTTGATCCAGAAGATCGCGCGCCACGTCCACGTGATCAGGAAGCCGCCGGCGATCGGGCCGACCGAGGTCAGGCCGCCGGTCACGCCGAAGAAGATGGCCAGCGCCTTGCCGCGCTCCTGGGCGGGGAACGAGCCGACGACGATGGCCAGCGCGGCCGGGAACATGATCGCGCCGAACGCGCCCTGGATGATGCGAAAGACGATCAGCCAGAGCTCGCCGGAGCTGCCCTTGGGAGCCGCGCCGCACAGCGCGGAGGCGATCGCGAAGCCGGCGACGCCGACGAGGACCATGCGCCGGTGCCCGAGCACGTCGCCGAGCTTGCCGCCGAACGCGAACAGCGCGGCCAGCGCGAGCAGGTAGCCGTTGATGATCCACTGCGAACCGGTCTCCGACAGGTTCAGGTCCGTCTGGATGTCGGGGATCGCGATCGAGACGATCGTCTGATCGATGAACATCATCGCGACGGCGAAGATCATCGCCGCCAGCACCAGGTTCTTGCTGCCCTGCCGGGCCATCAGTGCCCTCTCAGCGTGCCGTAGACCGGCGAGGTGCAGGACGCCCCCACCGCGCCGGCCAGCGCGAGCACCCCGCGGCCACCCGATCCTGCGTGCGTCCCCGTCCCTCGCATTGACCCCGTCCCCCGGCTCGATCGAGTCGCAAGGATCTCAGATCAGGCGGCGAGCAGCGCCCCCAGGCGATCGACCGCCTCGTCGAGCTCGGCGTCGGAGACGAGCAGCGGCGGGAGCAGGCGGATCGTCCGCGGCCCGGTCGCGTTGACGACCAGGCGCTGCTCGAGCAGCGCGCGGCGCGTGAGGTCGGGAGCGCTGCCGTCGGCGAGGTCGAACGCGTTCATGAGGCCGCGTCCGCGGACCTCGGCGACGCCCGGCAGCTCCTCCAGCCGCGCCCGCAGGCGCTCGCCGCCGGCGCGGACGGACGCCAGCAGCGCATCGTCGTCGAGCACGTCGAAGACGGCCAGCGCCGCGGCGGCGACGACGGGACCGCCGGGGAACGTCGACCCGTGGTCGCCGGGCTCGAACACGCCGCGCAGCTTCTCGCCGGTCACGAGCGCGCCGATCGGCAGCCCGCCGCCCAGCGCCTTGGCCGTCGTCAGCGCGTCGGGGACGACGCCGACCTGCTCGTAGCCCCACAGCGTCCCGGTGCGGCCCATGCCGGTCTGCACCTCGTCGAACACGAGGGCCGCGCCGTGGGCGTCGCACGCCGCGCGAGCGGCCCGCAGCACGTCGTCGCCGAGGATCCGCACGCCCGACTCGCCCTGGATGATCTCCAGGACGACGGCGGCGGTGCGGTCGTCGACCGTCTGCGTGATCGCCGCGGCGGTCGGCTCGACCGCCCGGAAGCCGGGGACGAGCGGGGCGAACGGCGCCTGCTTGGCCTCCTGGGGCGTCGCGCTCAGGGCGCCGTAGGTCCGGCCGTGGAAGCCGCCGTGGACGACGACGATGTCGCCCCCCTGCTTGTTCTTGCGCACGAGCTTGAGCGCCGCCTCGTTGGCCTCGGCGCCCGAGTTGGTGAAGAAGACGCCGCCGCCGAGCGAGGACGTCGCCAGCCGGTCGGCCAGCCGCGTCATCGGCTCGGTGAAGTACAGGTTGCCGACGTGCAGCAGACGGCCCGCCTGCTCGCGGATCGCCTCGACGACGGCCGGATGGCAATGGCCGACGCTGGAGACCGAGATGCCCGACAGGAAGTCGAGGTACTCGTTGCCGTCGGAGTCCCACAGGCGGGTGCCGGCGCCGCGGACGAACTCGACCGGGAAGCGCGCGTAGGTGGGCAGCAGGTGCTCGGTCATCGTGCAGGTCCGATCTTGGTGCCGGTGCCGGCGTCGGTGAAGAGCTCCAGCAGCAGCGAGTGCGGCAGGCGCCCGTCGATGATGTACGCGTTGGAGACGCCGCCGTGGATGGCGTCCAGGCAGGCCTGGAGCTTGGGGCGCATCCCGCCGCCGATCGACGGCAGCGCCGCCTCCACCTCGTCGGCGTGCGCCTCGCTGACCACCGACTCGGGATCGGACGGGTCGCGCAGCCAGCCGCGCACGTCGGTCAGGAACAGCACCTTGTAGGCGCCCAGCGCGCGCGCCACCGCGGAGGCGGCGTCGTCGGCGTTGATGTTGTAGGAGTTGCCCTCGGCGTCGGCGCCGACCGAGGCGATCACCGGGATGTAGTCCTCGGCGACGTGGCGGATGACGTTGACGTCGACGCGCTCGATCTGGCCGACGAAGCCGATGTCCTCGCCGCTGGGCGCGGACTGGCGGGCCGCGCGGAAGAGGTTGCCGTCGTCGCCGGAGAGGCCGACGGCGGGCTGGCCGTGGCGGTTGAGACGCAGGACGATGTCCTTGTTGACCTTGCCGACGAGGACCATCTTCGCGATCTCCACCGTCGGGCCGTCGCTGCGGCGCAGGCCGCCGACGAACTCGACCGGCATGTCCAGGCGCCGCATGTAGGCCGTGATGTCCGGACCGCCACCGTGGACGACGACCGGGTTCAGCCCGACGTACTTCAGCAGCACCACGTCGCGCGCGAAGTCCTCGCGCAGGGCCGGGTCCTCCATCGCCGCGCCGCCGTACTTGATGACCACGGTGCGCCCGTGGAACTCCCGGATGTAGGGCAGGGCCTCCAGGAGCGTCCCGATGCTCGCGTTGCTCATGTCGTGTACTCCGCGTTGACGGTCACGTAGCCATGGCCCAGGTCGGAGAAGAAGACCTCGGTGTCGGCCCCCTCCCCCGGCAGGACGACCTCGTACTCGACCTCCTCGCGGGCGACCGCGGCGACGAGCCGGTCGGCATCGACGGGCAGCGCCATGCCGCCCGAGCAGACCCGGATGCCCTCGATCGAGATGTCCAGCGCCAGCGGCGCCGTCCCCGTCAGGGCCGAGCCGACCGCCTGGGCGATGCGGCCCCAGTTGGGATCGCCGCCGTTGAGCGCGGTCTTGACCAGCGGCGAGTTGGCGACCGCGCGGGCGGCCGCCTCGACGGACTGCGGGTGCCCGCCGTGGACGATCACGCGCCCGACGCGGGCGGCGCCCTCGCCGTCACGGACCATGAGGACCGCGAGCTGGCGCAGGAGCGCGTCCAGCGCCTCGCCGAAGCGCAGCTCGTCCTCGCTCTCGGGCTCCACGACGACGCCACTGGCCCCCGACGCGATCAGGATCGCCGTGTCGTTCGTCGACAGCTGGCCGTCGACCGTGCAGCGGTCGAAGGAGCGCTTGACGCAGACGCCGAGCAGCAGGTCCGCCGTCTCGGGCGCCAGCGCCGCGTCGGTCTGCACGAAGCAGAGCATCGTGGCGAAGCGCGGCGAGATCATCCCGGCGCCCTTGCACTGCGCGCTGAGGCGCACCCGCCCGGACGGCAGCTCGACGTCGAGGGCGACGTGCTTGTCGATGACGTCGGTCGTCTTGATGGCGTCGGCGAAGGCGTCCACGCCCTCGCGCCGAGTCGTCAGCTCGCCGTTGGCGGCGAGCAGGCCCTTGACCACGGCCTGCCCGTCGAGCTGCACGCCGATCACGCCCGTGGAGGCGACCGCGACCTGCTCGGCCGGCACGCCGGACGCCATCGCGCCCGCGCCCTGAATGCGCGCCGCCTCGTCCAGCCCCGGCCGGCCGGTCGCGGCGTTCGCGTTGCCGGAGTTGGCGACGATCGCGCGGATCGCGCCCAGATTGGCCCGCTCCTTGGTCACGATGACCGGCGCGGCGAGCACGCCCGAGTCGGTGAAGCGCGCGGCGCTCACCGCGTCGGGGCGGTCGCAGACGAGCAGTCCGACGTCGAGGCCGCCACTGGGCTTGATGCCCGCGGCGACCCCGGCGGCGCGGAAGCCGGCGGGCAGCGCGCCATCGCGCGCCACGGTCACGTGCGCGGGGCGCTGCACCCAGCGCGAGGTGAAGAAGCCGTCGTCGTCGCCGTCCGTGTCGCTCACAGGATCCCCGTTGTCTCGTCCAGCCCGAACATCAGGTTGAGGTTCTGCACCGCTTGGGACGCGGTGCCCTTCCACAGGTTGTCGATCGCCGCGAAGACGAGGACCTTGCCGGTGCGCTCGTCCGGGTGGACGTGGATCGCGCAGAAGTTCGTCTCGCGCACGTCGCGCACGCCCGGGGGGCGGTCGACGAGCTCGACGAACGGCTCGTCGGCGTATGCCTCCCGGAACAGCGCGAGCGCGTCGACGTCGGCGTCGAGCTTGACGTAGCAGGAGACCAGCTCGCCCTGGTCCAGCGGCAGCAGGTGCGCGGTGAAGGACGTCGCGATCCCCCGCGCTCCGAACGCGGCCAGCTCCTGGTCGATCTCCGGCGTGTGGCGGTGGCGGCCGACGTTGTAGGCGACCACGTTCTCGTCCACGGCGACGAAGTGCGTCTTCTCCGTCGCGGCGCGGCCCGCGCCCGAGACGCCGGTCTTCGCGTCGATGACGACGTCCTGGAGGTAGGGCGCCAGCGGCTTGAGCGCGAGGATCGCCGCCGTCGGGAAGCACCCCGGGTTGGCGACCAGCATCGCGTGGCGCACCTGCTCGCGGTACAGCTCGGGCAGCCCGTAGACCGCATCGGTGATCAGCTGCGGCGCGGGGTGCTCGCGGTAGTACTCGCGATAGACGTCGAGGTCGCGCAGGCGGAAGTCGGCGCTGAGGTCGATGACGCGGATGCCGCGCTCGTGCAGCTGCGCGACCGCCTCGGCCGCCGCCCCGTGCGGGTAGGCGACGACGGCGGCGTCGACCTGCCCCAGCTCGTCGATGTCGAACGCGTCCATGACGAGCGGGACCCGGTGGTGGGGGTAGAGGTCGTCCAGCCGCCGCCCGGCGTCCGAGCGCGACGTGATCGCCGCGAGCTCGAAGTCCGGATGGCGCCACAGCAGGCGGGCGGTCAGCGCGCCCGCGTAGCCGGAGGCGCCGAGGACGGCGACGCTGATGTCGCCGGAGTTCACCGTCTCACCCACGTGGGGTCACCCCGCTCGCGGCCAGCTTGGCCAGGATCTTGTCGCGCACCGCGTTGACCTCGTCGTCGGTCAGCGTGCGATCGCCGGCGGCGAACTCGAGGTGCAGGGCCAGCGACACGACCGCGTCGCGCTCGAAGCGGTCGAACACGCGGACGTCGCGCAGCAGCTTGCCGCCCGCGGCGCGCACGACGGCCAGCACCTCGGCCGCGCTGTGCTCGCCGGTGAGCAGCGACAGGTCCTGGCGCACCGGCGGGAACGTCGTCACGTCGCGGTAGACCGGCACCTCCGCAGCGAGCGCGGTGACCTTGCCGAGGTCGATGGCGAACGTCGCCCCGCCCTCGAGGTCCCACTCGCGCGCGATCAGCGGATGCAGCTCGCCGACGAAGCCGAGCCGGGCGCCCGTGCCGTCGACGACCTCCGCGGAGCGGCCCGGGTGCAGGAACGGCCAGTCGTTCGCCGGGCGGACGTCCCACGGGACGCGCAGCGTGTCGAGGACCGCGCCGACGAGCGCCTTCGCGGCGAAGAAGTCGGCCGGCGGCGGCTTGGGCGAGCGCCACGTCGGCGGCTGCGGCGAGCCGACCAGCAGCACGCCGAGGCCGTGATGCTCGTCGGCCGGCGACGGGCGCTCCTGCGGCGGAACGGAGTCGGGCCACGCCCGGTAGACCGTCCCGCTGTCGAAGACGGCGACGTGCTCCACCCCGCGCGCGAGGTTGCGGCGCGCGGTGTCCAGCAGCCCGCCCATCAGGGTCGGGCGCAGGATCGCGTCGTCCTCGCTCATCGGGTTCTCGAGCACGACGACCCGCCGCAGCGGCGAGTCCTCGGGCAGGCGCAGCTTGTCGAGCAGTCCGGGAGCGGCGAACGACCAGCCCGCGATCTCCTGCACGCCGCGGCCGACGAGCACGTCCTCGGCCCGGCGGCGGACGATCTGCGGCCACGTCAGCTTCGCACCCGGACGCCCGCCGGGCAGCGTCGCCGGCAGGACCTCCAGCGCGGCGAGCCGGGCGATCTCCTCGATCACGTCAGCCTCGCGGGTGACGTCCAGGCGGCGCCAGTGCGGCACGGTCACGTCGAGGCCGTGGCCGGTGTCGGCCACGCCGAACCCGAGCGCGCGCAGCACCTCGGCCTGCTTGGTGCGCGGCACCTCGACGCCCAGCAGCGAGCGCACGCGCGCCTCGCGCACGCCGATGACGAGCGGTGCGGGTCCGGGGCCGCCGACGTCGATGAGGCCGGGGACGCGAGTCGCGCCCGCCAGCTCCTCCATCAGCGCGACGACGACGGCCTGCGCCTCGATCGCGGCCTCGGGCGAGAGCCCCTTCTCGAAGCGCGAGCTGGCCTCCGAGCGCAGCGCGAGCTTCAGCGACGTGGACTGGATGCGCGGCGCGTTCCAGCTGGCCGCCTCCATGAGCACGCGCGTCGTGTCGTCGGCGATCTCGCTGCGCGAGCCGCCCATGATCCCGGCGATCGAGGTCGGCCCCTCGGCGTCCTCGATGATGCCGCCCTCGCCGGGCATCCGGCGAATCTGGCCGTCGAGCGTCTGCACCTCCTCGCCCTCCACGGCGCTGCGCACGGTGAGCGCCCCGCCGGCGACGCGGTCGAGGTCGAACGCGTGCAGCGGCTGCCCGGTGAGCAGCATCACGTAGTTGGTGATGTCGACGACGTTGTTGATCGGGCGCTGCCCGGCGGCACTGAGGCGCTGCTTCAGCCACCGCGGCGACGGCTTGATCGTCACGTTCTCGTAGGCGACCGCGGTGAAGCGGGGGCACAGGTCGGGGTCCTGGACGGTGATCGAGACGCCGTCGATGCCGGTCGCCTCCCCCAGGTCGATCCCCGACCACGGCGCGGGCTTCAACGGCGAGCCGGTGGCGGCGTGGACCTCACGCGCGACGCCGTACACGGCCAGGCAGTCGGGCCGGTTGGGCGTGATCTCCAGCTCCAGGACGGCGGTCTGCAGCGGGAACAGCTCCGCCAGCAGCCGGCCCGCGGGCAGGCCGTCGTCGAAGACCATGATCCCGGCGTGGTCCTGGCCGATCGAGAGCTCGTCCTCGGCGAGGATCATCCCCTCCGACGGCTCGCCGCGCAGCTTGGCCTGCTTCAGCTTCGTGCCGTCGGGCATGATCGCGCCGGGCCGTGCCACCGCCACGGTCTGACCGGCGGCGACGTTCGGCGCTCCGCAGACGATGTGCGCCGACTCGGCCTCGCCCACGTCGACGGTGCAGACGCGCAGGCGGTCGGCGTTGGGGTGCTGCTCGCAGGTCAGCACCTTGCCGATCACGAAGTGCTCGATCGCGTCGACGCCGTGCATCTGCACGCGGTCGACCTCGGTCCCGGTCATGGCCAGGCGCGAGGCCAGGTCGCGCGGGTCCATCTCGGGCTCGACGTACTCGTAGAGCCAGCTGACGGGAAGCCTCATCCGAACTGCTCCAGGACTCGAACGTCGTTGGTGTAGAGGGTGCGGATGTCCGGGATGCCGTACTTCAGCGCGGCGATCCGCTCGATGCCCATGCCGAAGGCGAACCCCTGGATCTCCTCGGGGTCGTAGCCGTGCTCGGCGACGTAGGCGAAGACGTTGGGGTCGACCATGCCGGCCCCGAGGATCTCCAGCCAGCCCGTGCCCTTGCAGACCTGGCAGGGCTCGCCGTTGCGCTTGCAGTTGAAGCACGAGACGTCGATCTCCACCGAGGGCTCGGTGAACGGGAAGAAGTGCGGGCGCAGGCGGACCTCGCGCTCGGCGCCGAAGATCGCGCGGCTGAAGTCCAGCAGCGTGCCCTTCAGGTCGGCCAGCGTGATGTCCTTGTCGACCGCGAGCCCCTCCACCTGGTGGAACTGCGGCGTGTGGGTCGCGTCGCTGTCGCGGCGGTACACGCGGCCGGGGATGATCACGTACAGCGGCGGCGGGTACTGCTCCATCGCCCGGATCTGCATCGGCGAGGTGTGGGTGCGCAGCACGTCCCCGTCACCGGTGTAGAAGGTGTCGGTGCGCCCGCGGGCCGGGTGCGTCGGGGCGTGGTTGAGCGCGTCGAAGTTGTAGTGGACGGTCTCGACCTCGGGTCCCTCCAGCACGCTGAAGCCGAGGCCGAGGAAGACGTCCTCGATCTCGCGCCGCGTCTGGGTGAGCACGTGCAGGCGGCCGACCGGCTGCGGGGGATCGCCGGGCAGCGTGACGTCGATGCGGTCGGCGATCAGCCGTGCGTCCAGCTCGGTCGCCTCCAGGCCCGCGACGCGCTCGCCGATCGCGGCCTCCAGCGCCTTGCGCGCCTCGTTGGCGCGCTTGCCGACCGCGCCGCGCTCCTGCGGCGGCAGATCGGAGACCGAGCGCAGCAGGTTCGGCAGCTCGGCCTTGCGGCCCAGGAACTGCACGCGCACCTGCTCCAGCGCGACGGTCGTGGTTGCCTCGTCGATCGCGGCCGTGGCCTGGCGCTCGAGCTCTTCGATTCGGTCGATCATGACTTCCGGGACAGTTCGTACAGCGCGATGGTCGCCGCCATGGCGGCGTTGAGCGATTCGGTGGCGATCGGGATGTGGGCGACCCGGTCGCATCCTTCCACGACGTCGGTGGGAAGCCCTTCCCGCTCGGCGCCCACCAGCACCGTCACGGTGCCCGCGACGTAGACGTCGGACAGCGCGTCGCCGGCCGCCGCGACGAGCCCGATCCGCTCGCCGGGCAGCTCGTCGAGGCGCTGCACGCGCACGACGGGCACCGAGAACACGGCCCCCATCGACGCGCGGACCGCCTTGGGCCCGTAGGGATCGGCGGTGTTGGGCCCGATGACCACGCACGACGCCCCGAACGCCGCGGCCGAGCGCAGCACCGTGCCGACGTTGCCGGGATCGCCGACGCCCCACAGGGCGACGCACAGGGGCCCGATCACCGTCTCGGCCCAGCGCTCGCGGTAGATGGCGAGCGCACGGGTGCTGGACGCGAGCTGGGAGACCTGGGCCAGCAGTTCGGGCTGGACCTCGGTCCCCGCCAGCCCGCTGCCGGCGCGGGCGTAGCGCTCCAGGGGCTCCCAGCCCGCGGCGTCGGCGGCCGCGAGCAGGTCCTCGCCCTCCGCGACGAACCGGCCGTCGCGGCGGCGCTGGAGCTTGCGCAGGGTCTTGAGCTTGTCGTTCTGAGCGGAGGTGATCATGGAGTCGGGCAACAAAAAGGGCGCCGTGTCAGCGGCGCCCTTGAGGTTCTACAGTCGGTTGGCCTGGTGGTGCTCAGGCAGCAGCCGACGCCTCGCGGGCGGCATCGGCGAAACGTCGGAAGGTGTCGGCGTCGCGCACGGCGATGTCGGCCAGGATCTTGCGATCGACCTCGATGCCGGCGAGCTTCAGCCCGTGCATGAACTTGCCGTACGGCATGCCGTTCAGGCGCGCGGCCGCGTTGATGCGCGTGATCCACAGGCGACGGAAGTCGCGCTTGCGGTTGCGGCGGTCGCGGTAGGCGTAGGACTCCGCCTTGAGCAGAGCCTCCTTCGCGCGCTTGTAGTTCGAGTTGGCCTGACCGCGGAACCCCTTGGTCCGCTCGAGGGTCGCCCGGCGCTTCTTGCGCGCATGGACGGAACGCTTGACACGGCTCACTTTCCACCACCCAGGAGCTTCTTGACCCGAGGAGCGTCATGGTCGGTCAGGATGACGGGAGTCCCCAGGAACCGCTTGCGCTTCGCAGTCTTCTTCTCAAGGATGTGGCTGGTGTTGCCGTGGCGGGCCTTGACCTTGCCCGAGGCAGTCAGCTTGAAGCGCTTCTTCGCGCCCGAGTGGGTTTTCATCTTCGGCATGAGCGGCCGCACAGTATGACAAACTCCGCGACCAGGAATGTCGACACAATCGATGGGCATTCAGAAGACGGTCCTCTCGGTGGTCGGAAATCCCCGGCCCGGCTCGCGAACGCACGCGCTCGCCGCCACCCTCTCCAGGGCGATCGCCGAGCAGATCGGCGGCGTCGTCGCCGAGCCGATCGACCTCGCCGCCCATGGCCCGCGCGTCCTCGACTACGAGGACCATCAGCTCGCCTCGGAGGCCAAGCGGCTGCTGCAGGCCGATGTGCTCGTCGTGGCCAGCCCGACCTACAAGGCGACCTACTCGGGGCTGCTGAAGGCGTTCCTGGACCGCATCGGCGGCGGGGCGCTGGACGGGACCCCGGCGGTGCCGGTCCTGCTCGGCGGCGCGTCAGACCACCGGCTCGCGGTCGACGTCCACTTCACGCCGCTGCTGCTCGAGCTCGGCGCCTCGCTGCCGGCCCGCGGCCTGTTCGTCCTGGAGTCCGAGCTCGACGGGTTCGAGGCGACGGCGCGGTCGTGGGCCCGGACGGCGTTCGGGACGGCCACCTGAGCGAGGTCCCGGCCGGCGGGACGGTCCTGGAACCACGACGCGCCCCCCGGCTGGGCCGGAGGGCGCGATGCGTCAAGCGATCGAGCGTGTGGGGCTCTAGCCGTCGGCGGGCTTGGCCGCGCTGGCGGCCTTCGGCTTCGCCGGCGCCTTGGGCTTCGGCTTGGCGGCGGCCTTGGGGGCCTCCTCCTTGGACTCCTCGGCCGGAGCGTCGGCCTCGGCGTCGGCCGGAGCGTCGGCATCGGCCGGAGCCTTCGCCGCGGCCTTCGGCTTCGCCTTGGCGGCAGCCGGG
>JAOPZL010000082.1 GCA_025964175.1 Solirubrobacterales bacterium | reverse complement strand
GGTTCCAGCGGATCCAGCGGATCCAGCGGCGGCTCGGACGGCGCGAAGCAATCCAGCACGTCCGAGTCCGGCGATACGACGTCCTCCAGCGCCGCCGGCTCCGCCACCACGGCGAGCGGCAGCGCCGTCGAGGACGAGGACGAGTCCGGCAGCTGAAGACCACCGGCGCCGGCCCTCGCCGCGGCGGCCTCCACTACCGCGGTGAACCCCTGCCGGCGAGCGGAGATCGAGCGGGACAGTCAGATACCGCGCTCACCTACGCGAGGGCATGCTCGACCGCGTCCAGCAGGTCGGCCGGCGCGAACGGCTTCACCACGAACCCCTTGGCGCCGTCGCGCAGCGCCTGCGCGACCTTGTGCTCCTGGCCCAGAGCCGAGCACATCAGGATCCTCGCCGAGGGGGCATAGGACAGGATGTCCCGCAACCCGCACAGGCCGTCACGGTTGGGCATCGTGATGTCCATGGTCGTGAGCTCGGGACCGACGTGCATGTACTGCGCCACGGCATCAGCTCCGTCACACGCCTCGCCGACGACCTCATGGCCTGCCTCGGTCAGCACGGCGTGCAGGAGTCGGCGCATGAAGGCACTGTCATCGACTACGAGAATTCCAGCCATTTCTTACCGCGGTTCTTCGCTGTGTAGCTCACAAGACGCGCCGGCCTGAGCCAGGCTCTTGTAACCAGTACCGACGTTGTATCAATAAGCTGCGGGCTCGTTCGACGGCGCTGATACGTACGTCCACCGGCCACGGGTGCTTCGCATCAGCGATGATGGGCGCGATGAGCGGCGCTGTCGAGGCCCCGCCCTCCACCCGGGGGCGGGCCACCACCTGGGCGGGACGCGCGCTGCCGGTCCTCGCGCCGATCGTCTACCTCGGCGCGCTCGCCATCACGACGTTCGACGACGGCCTCCCGCTGGCCCGCGACCAGATGTTCTTCTGGCTGCTGCTCGGGCTCGGCGCGTTCAGCATCGCCGCGTGGCGCAGCTGGGGCATCCTGCTGCTGGAGTGGCTGCCGCTGCTCGCGCTGCTCGTCGCCTACGACTACCTGCGGGGCGCGGTCCCCACCGCCCCGGGCCAGGCGCACATCATGCCGCAGCTGGACTTCGACCGGTGGCTGACCTTCGGCAACGGCCATGTGCCGACGAACTGGCTGCAGGACCAGCTCTACGACGTGTCGCATCTGCACTGGTACGACTACCTGACGTGGGTCACGTACATGTCCCACTTCTTCATGATCTGGATCGTCGCCGCGGTCCTGTGGAAGGCCGCCCACGAGCGCTTCCGCCGCTACGTCGCGTTCGTCGTCCTCGTGACGCTCTTCGCCTTCGCCGGCTACTGGCTCTATCCCGCCCAGCCGCCGTGGCTGGCCGCCCAGGAGTCGCTGATGTCGCCGATCACGCGCATCGTCCCGTTCGTCTGGGGCCAGCTCGGGGTCCGGACGGCGCAGTCGGTGTGGGAGGGCCACGGCGACCTCGTCAACCTCGTCGCGGCGATGCCGTCGCTGCACGCGTCGTACCCGTTCATGCTGCTGCTGTTCTTCTGGCCCGCGGGCTGGAAGGTGCGGATCCCGCTCATGCTCTACTCGCTGGCGATGGGGTTCGCGCTGGTCTACAGCGGCGAGCACTTCGTCATCGACATCCTCGCCGGCTGGGTCCTGACCGCGATCGCCTTCCTGATCGTCATCTTCACGCCGCGGGCCTGGCGCGCGCTGGCGCTAGCCCGACAGGAGCGCCGGCGCCAGCTCGCGTAGGGCGGCGAGCTGGCCGTCGACGTCGTCGCTCAGCGCCTGGACGGCGACGTGGTCGGCGCCCGCCTCGTGGTGGGCCCGGACGCGGGCGGCGATCGCCCCCACGTCCCCGTGGCCGACGATCGCGTCGACCAACCGATCGCTCCCGCCGCCGGAGAAGTCCGCGTCGTCGAAGCCGTACTCGCGCAGGTTGTCGACGTAGTTGGGCAGCGTCAGGTAGCGCGCGGTCGTCTTGCGCGCGCGGGCGCGGGCCCGATCGGCGTCGGTGTCGAGGATCACCATGATCTCGGGCGCGAGAACCGGCTCCGGGCCGAGCGTGGCGCGGGCGTGCGCGGTGTGCTCGACGGGGGTGAAGTACGGGTGCGCGCCGAGCGTGCGGTCGCGGGCCAGCTCGAGCATCCGGGTGCGCAGGGCGGCGAGGACGACGGGCGTGGGCGCGGCCGGAGGGGGCGGCTCGTAGGTGCCCTCCGCCATGCGGTCGAGGTACGCGCGCATGGTGGTCACGGGCTTGCCGTAGGAGCTGCCGCGCAGCGCGACGGCGGGCGCGTGGCTGATGCCCAGCCCGAGCACGAAGCGGCCGTCGAAGGCCTCGTTGAGGGCGTCGGCGCCGTTGGAGGCGGCGTGCGCGTCGCGGGCGTAGACGCTGGCGATGCCGCTGGCGACGACGAGGTCCGTCGTCCCCTGCAACAGCAGCGATGCGTGGACGAGCGCCTCCTTGCCGGCCGGCGTCTCGGGGTACCAGAGCGCGCCGTAGCCGAGGGCCTCGAGCTCGGCGGCGACCTCCTGCTCGCGGGCGGCCCAGGAGCGGCCGATGTCGCCCGACCACACGCCGACGCGGCCGATGCGCTCACGCAGCGCGGCCGCCTGCTGGATCTGCTCGTCGGTCATCGTGGACGCCCTTCCTCGTTGTACGGGATCCATCTCAGGGGTCAGCTCAGGAGGCGGCCGAGGACCTCGTCCTGGGTGGGGCGCGCCTGCTCGACGCGCTCGATCCCGGCCGAGGTGATGCACGCGTAGACGCCGCGGCGATCGTCCGAGCAGGCGGTGCGGCAGGTCAGCCCCGACTCCTCCAGGCGAGAGACGAGGCGCGACAGCGCGGACTGGCTGATGTGGACCTCGTCGGCCAGCTCCTGGATGCGGCGGCCCGCGGGTGCGTCGGCCAGCCGGGTCAGGACCTCGAACTCCGACAGGGACAGGCCGTGGCGCCGCTGGAGCTCGCGCTCCTGCGCGTCGCTGAGCACGGCGTGGCGGCCGGCGAGGTCGCGCCAGACTGCGACGAGATCGGACATTGCTGAGCCAGCGTAGTACCTGATGCATGACAGGTCCATGCGCGCTCAGAGGGTGACCCGCGCGACGATCACGTAGGCCGAGAAGGCGATCGTCGCCAGCCGCAGAGACCGGCTGCGACTCACCGCGGCCAGCGGGAGCAGCCAGACCGCGTACCACGGAAGCAGCAGCGTCGTGCAGGAGAGCACGAGCAGCGTCGACCAGCCCGCGGCGGCGACCGCGTCCACGCGGCGCAGCGCCGTGGCGACCAGCAGGCCGACCGTTCCGATGGCGGCCGTGAGCTCCAGCCACGGCTGCCAGCGCAGCGCCGCGGTCAGGCCGAGCGCCACCGACGGCAAGCTCAGGCGCGTCACGCGGTGGGCGCCGCCCAGGCCGAGCGCGCCAGACAGCCCGGATGGCCCGAAGATCACGAACGTCAGGATCACGACGACCGCTGTGGAGAGGGCGGCGACCCGCGCGGCCCGCCACCGCGACGGAGAGCCGGCGATCAGGAACGCGGTGACGATCGCGCCGCTCGACTTGATCGCGACCGAGGCGACGGCCAGCGCCGGAGCGAGCCGGCGGTCGTCGAGCGAGAGCGTGATCGCACCCAGCGACAACGCCACGGCGAGCAGGTCGTTGTGCGCGCCTCCGACCGCATAGAGCCAGAAGAGCGGGTTGGTCACGACGAACAGCGTCGCCCGCGCCGGGGAGACGCCGCGCCGGCGGGCGATGCGCGCGGTGAGCCACGCGATCGCGCCGGCGGCGAGGAGCGCGAGCACCTTCAGCGCCCACAGCGCTCCGGCCACGCCGAGCGGCGCGACGGCGGCGCACACGAGCGTGAACAGCAGCCCGTACGGGCTCGTCGTCGCGCGCCAGCCCACGAACGGCAGCACCGGGTCGGTGGGGACGTCGTCGGGGGAGACGACGTACGGGTTGAGGTGATGCACGCCGAACAGGCGGCCCTGGCTGATGTAGCTGAAGACGTCGCCCGACAGCAGCGGCGGTCCCGCCATCGCGACGGCGAGCAGCAGCGCCCCGCCCCACGCCCACCAGCGCGGTGCCGGCAGCCCGACCACCACGAGCCATGCGACGAGCGCGCCGACGAGCGTGATCTCCAGGATGTCGTGCGGAGCGCCGGCCAGCGACGTCGTCCCGCCGAGCCCGACGAGCCAGGACGCGTGGCTCCCGTGGTTGCCGGGCGCGAGGATCCGCGCGCCCCCGCTCCCGGCCAGCACGACCGCCGCGCCGAGCGCGGCCGCGACGACGAGCACCGTGGCGACGGCGACGTCGCCGATGCGCGCGGACCGACGCGACCGCTGCGCCTGCATGCCTCCCAGGATGCTCCTCGCTCCTGAACGCGGTCTGAGCG
>JAOPZL010000154.1 GCA_025964175.1 Solirubrobacterales bacterium | reverse complement strand
GAGGGCTTCCTCGGCGCCCTGCTCGAGCGCTTCCCCGAGGGCGAGCTGCGCGATGCCCTCACCGAGGTGCTCGACGCCCGCCTCGAGGCGGTTCTCGGGGCCTGATGCACCCAGCGAGCCGGCCGTCGATCCGGCGTCGGCTCGCCTGGGTGGTCGGCGGTCGTGCTGACCTGCGGTGCCAATCCCCGCTCAGCACGGGACGCCGGCCGTCGCTGCCGCGTCTGCTGCTGCTCGGCGTGATCGCTGGCGGCCCGGCGATTCTCGGCGGGCTGGTCACCGGCTGACCCGTCGTCCGCGTCCTCAGGTCAGCCTGAGCGACGCGCGCAACGGGCTGCGCCGGGTGCGCTCGATCCGGAGCGCGCCGCGACGCACGGTGCGGGCGTGCTCATCTTGCGAACAAGATGAGACGCCCGCTCCCGCTGCTCTTACACTTCGATAACGACCGGCAGCACCATCGGGCGCCGCTTCAGCTTGTCGTAGACGAACGTCGCGAGGTCGTCGTGGAGGATCTCCTGGAGCAGGTCGATCTCGCGGACCTCCTCCTTGGCCGCGCGTTCCAGCGAGGCCTCGACGGTGTCGCGGATCTGGTCCAGCAGCCGGTCCGCCTCGTCGCGGAACGGGACGCCGCGGAAGATGACCTCCGGGTCGGCGACCGAGTGGCCGTCCTGCTCGGAGATCGTGGCGACGACGACGAAGATGCCGTCGGCCGAGAGCATCTTGCGGTCGCGCAGCGCCACGTCGGCGACGTCGCCGATGTCGACGCCGTCGACGAAGACCATCCCGGCCTGCTCCTGCTTGCCGAACCGCGCGCCCTTCGCGTCGATCTCCAGCGGCAGCCCGTTGGAGCCGGCGAAGACGTTCTCGGCGGGGATCCCGACCGCGACGGCCAGATCGCCGTGGAGCTTGATCCGCTTGTAGTCGCCGTGGAACGGCATGACGTACTTCGGCTTGACGAGGTTGAGCATCAGCTTCATCTCCTCGACGTAGCCGTGCCCGGAGGCGTGGATCGGGGCGTCGCGCGTCGTGATGACGTCGCAGCCGATCTGGTAGAGCCGGTCGACCGTCTCGTTGACCGCGCGCTCGTTGCCCGGGATCGGGGTCGCGGAGAAGACGACGGTGTCGCCCTTGCGCAGCTCGACCTGCGGGTGGTCGCGGTGCGCCATGCGGCGCAGCGCGCTGAGCGGCTCGCCCTGGGACCCGGTCGAGATGATGACGACCTTCGAGTCGGGGAAGTCCTCGATCTCGCGCGGCCCGATGAGCATCCCCTCGGGCACCTTGATGTGGCCCAGCGAGCGCCCGATGTTGACGTTCTTGCGCATCGAGCGGCCGATCAGGGCGACCTTGCGGTTCAGCGCGGCCGCCGCGTCGACGACCTGCTGCACGCGGTGGATGTTCGACGCGAAGGAGGTGACGACGATGCGCCCCTCACAGCGGGAGAAGACCTGCTGCAGCTGCGGCCCGACGCCCGACTCGCTCGGCGACCAGCCGGGACGGTCGGCGTTCGTGGAGTCGCCGCACAGCAGCAGCAGCCCGTTGCGCCCGAGCTCGGCGAGCCGGGCCACGTCAGCCGGTCGGCCGTCGACCGGGGTCTGGTCGAACTTGTAGTCGCCGCTGATGAAGATCGTTCCCAGATCCGTCGTCAGCGCGACGCCGCACGCGTCCGGGATCGAGTGCGTCATGTGGATCAGCTCGAGGTCGAAGGGCCCGAGCTCGATCTTCTCGCCGGGCTCGACGTCCTCCAGCTCCACATCGCGCAGCTTGTGCTCGTCGAGCTTGGAGCGGGCCATCGCCATCGTGAGCTTGCGCCCGAGCACGGGGATGTCCTGGCCGAGCTGGCGCAGCACGAACGGCAGGGCGCCGATGTGGTCCTCGTGTCCGTGGGTGATGACGATCGCCTCGATGTCATCGGCCCGCTCTTTGAGGTAGGAGAAGTCGGGCAGGACGAGGTCGATGCCCACCATCTCGGCGGTGGGGAAGCGCAGTCCGGTGTCGACGACGACGATGCGCTCGTCGTACTCGATCACCGTCATGTTCTTGCCGATCTCGCCCAGGCCGCCCAGCGGCAGGATTCGAAGGGTTCCGTTGGTCATGAAGAGGAGACGCCGCTCAGAAGCCCGTGGCGATCGAGGACGGACCGGATCTCGGTCTTCTCCTCGTCGCTGGCCTCGATGAGGGGCAGACGGAGTCCGCCGGTGCGCAGGCCGAGCATGGCGACCGCGGCCTTGACGGGAATCGGGTTCGTGGTGAGGCCCATGAGCGCGTAGACGTCGCGCAGCGAGGCGTCGATCTCGGCGCGGTTCTCGGGCTCGTCGACCATGCGCCGCATCTCGTCGCCGACGACGTGGCTGGCGACCAGGATGCCGCCGGCGCCGCCGAGCTCGAGGGTCTGCAGGAAGACGTCATCGTTGCCCGCGTAGACCTCGAGCCCGTCGATCAGGGCGAGGTTCGCGTTGTTGGCCTGCTTGACGCCGACGATGTGCTCGGTCGCCTGCCCGATCTCGGCCAGCTGCTCGTTGGGAACGTCGATCCCGACGCGGCTGGGGATGTTGTAGAGCAGGATCGGCTTGTCGGTCGCGCGGTCGATCTCGGCGTAGTGCGCCAGGAGCCCGCGGCGGTTGGGCCGGTTGTAGTACGGGGTGACCGACAGCGTGCCGTCGACCCCGAGAGCGGTCGAGCGCTCGGTCAGCTCGACCGCGTGGCGCGTGTCGTTGGAGCCGGTGCCCGCGATCACGGTCATGCCGTCGGGGCGCTCGGCCACCGCCAGCTCGACCACCCGCAGGTGCTCCTCGTCGGTCAGCGTCGCCGCCTCGCCGGTGGAGCCGCAGACGACCACGCCATCGCTGCCATGAGCAGCGAGATGACGGATGATCGCCACGAAGGCCTCTTCGTCGACGTTCAGGTCGTCGTCGAAAGGCGTGTCGATTGCGGTGATGACTGTTCCAAGACTGCCCACGGTGTGCAGTATCTCAGCGTAGGGCTTTCGGTGGGCGCCGGGTGGCCGGTTACCGTCGTGGGCATGAGTGAGGTGCTCACCGTCGAGGTCTCCCGCGTCCGCTACGCCACCGAGGATGGCGGCTTCGCGGTGCTCGACGTGATCACCGACGACGGCGAGCCGGCCGTCGTCGCGGGCCCGGTGGCCCACGTCCACGCGGGTGACGCGATGGAGGTCCACGGCAGCTGGCGCGAGCATCCGCGCCACGGCCGGCAGTTCCAGGCCGTCGACGTGCGCATCGCCGAGCCGACCACGGACGCCGCGCTGCTGTCGCTGCTGGGCGGCATCCGCCACATCGGCGCGACCGGCGCCGTGTTCCTGCTCGAGCGCCATGGCAGCGACGTGCTCGCGGTGGTCGACGCCGATCCGCACGGCTCCCTGCGGGCGGTGCCGGGGATCGGGCCGGTGCGCATCGCGGGCGCGGTCTCCGCCTGGCGCGAGGCGCGGGCCCTGCGCGCCGTGCGGCTGTTCCTCGACGCCCACCACGTGCCCCCGGCGGTCTCCGGGCGCGTCATCCGCGCGCTGGGCGCCGACGCGGTCGAGCTGCTGACCGCCGATCCGTACCGGCTCACCGAGCTGGAGGGCATCGGCTTCGCGACCGCCGACGCTCTGGCCCGCGCGCTGGGCGTCGAGCCCGACGACCCTCGCCGGATGGCGGCGGGCGTCGTCTACGTCCTCAAGGAGGCCGAGCGCGACGGCCACTGCCATCTCCCCCGCGCCGAGCTGACCGAGCGGGCGCTGCGGCTGCTGGGCGCCGATCCGGACTCCGCGCTGGCCGAGCTGTCGGCGCGCGGCATCGTGGTCGTGCTGGGCGACCGCGTGGCCGAGGCGCGGCTGCACGCCGTGGAGTCGCGGCTCGGGGCGCGCGTGCGGAACCTGCTGGAGGACGAGCCGGTGCTGGACCCCAACGGCCTACAGCGGCCGCAGGACGCGGCGTTCGTCCCGACCGACGCGCAGTGGCAGGCGGTCGAGCGCGCCTTCGCCGGCCGGCTGTCGATCCTGACCGGAGGGCCGGGCGTGGGCAAGACCGCGGCTCTGCACACCCTGGTCGACGTCGCCCACGGGCGCAAGCTCAGCGTGAAGCTGTGCGCGCCGACGGGGAAGGCCGCCCGGCGGATGGCCGAGGCGACCGGCGCCGAGGCGACGACGATCCACCGGCTCCTCGGCTGGCAGCCCGGCGAGGGCTTCGTGCACGGCCCCGGCGACCCCGTGCCGGGCGCCGACGTGCTGATCGTCGACGAGGCCTCGATGCTCGACGTGCGACTGGCCGGCGCGCTGTTCGGGGCGGTCGGCGCCAAGACGCACGTGGTCCTGGTCGGCGACCCCGACCAGCTCGCGCCGGTCGGCCCCGGGCGCGTGCTGGACGACCTGCTCGCCTCCGAGGAGGTACCGGTCACCCGGCTGACCGAGGTCTTCCGCCAGGCCGCGCGCTCCCTGATCGTCCGCACCGCGCACGCCATCAACAACGGGCAGCCGCCGCCCCGAGAGCTGCCCGACGACGTGGTGCGCGACTTCTTCTTCGTCGGTGCTCGTCAGGCGGCCTCGATCTTCGAGGAGGTCATCTCGCTGGCGGTGCAGCGGCTGCCCGCGCACCTGGGGATCGACGCGCGCGCCGACGTGCAGGTGCTCGCGCCCATGCACAAGGGCCCGGTCGGGATCGACGCGTTCAACGAGGCGCTGCGGGCGAAGCTGAACCCCGACGGCGAGCCGATCCCCGGGACGACGCTGCGGGTCTGGGACCGCGTCGTGCAGACCCGCAACGACCACGAGCGCCAGCTGATGAACGGCGAGATCGGCGTGATCGCCAGCTACGACCGCGAATCGGCCGAGGCGATCCTGGCCACCGACGACGGGCGGATGCTGAAGCTGCCCAACGGCGCGCTCGACACGCTGCGCCTGGCCCATGCCATGTCGGTCCACAAGGCGCAGGGCAGTTCGGCACCGGCGGTGATCGTCCCGCTGTTCAGCGGCCACCGCATCATGCTGACCCGCAATCTCGTCTACACCGCGCTGACCCGGGCCGAGCGGATGGCGGTGTTCGTCGGCGAGCCGGCGGCCCTGGACCTCGCGCTGGGCCGCGTCGACGCACGCCGGCGGCACACGCGGCTGGCGGAGCTCGTGCGGGTCTAGACCCGGCAGCCTCAGGCTCGCACTGCCTGTGCCGGGACCGCGCGCGGCTCGACGTGGCGCACCAGCGCCCCGGTCGCCTGCTCGACGCGGTGGGGCAGGTCGCACCCCAGCCAGCGCGACAGGTGCTCGGGCAGCGTGACGATGATGATCTCGTCGTGCCGGTGACGGTCGTAGACGTCGAGCACGGCGTGCAGCGCGTCGCCGTCCGCGCCGACCGCCCCGGACGCGTCGATCGAGGCCTCCTGCAGCGCGTGGACGCCGCCGTTCAGGCGCTCCAGCGCCCGCTCGCGCCCGGCGAGCTCCACCGGGACGAGCAGCGTCACGCGCAGAGGCCCGCTGCGGGCGCGCTCCCGCAGGTAGGCGATGAGCTCGGGGGCCTGGGCCGTCTGGCTGGCCACGACGAGCAGATGGGTCGTCCACGGCATTGCTGCCTCCCTCGCCTCGATGGAACACCGTCCACGCTACTCCTGGCCGGTCGCGGCCGCCAGCGGCGAGACCTCAGGCTCGGCGGGGTCGCGGCGCAGCTAGTCGCGGTCGTCGCGGTCGCGGTGCGGACGCCGCGGTTCCAGCACGTCGGTGAAGCGCTTGGGGACGCGGGCCGCGTCACCCTCCTCCCACAGCGTGATGACGACGAGCTCGCCGCCGCGCACGTCGTGGCGGCACACGTAGACGAGCCGGCGATCGTCGAGGTCGGTCACCCGGACCGCACCGCGCTCGCCGGGCTCGACGTTCCCTGCGGCCCACGCGCGTCCGACGCGGCCGAGCATGTCGGCCTTCGCGTCGAGCGTCCCGCGCACGCGCTGGCGGTAGCGGTCGGCGGCGTGGTCGGTGATCGCGATCGTGACGCCCGGCGCCCTCATGCGCCCAGCGCCCTGCGGTCGATCCGACGAGCTCGCCCGCTCACGGCTCGAAGAGCAGGTGCTCCAGCCCGACGACCGGCGACTCCGTCAGCGACCCCACCTTGCGCACGGCCAGCAGCACACCCGGCATGAACGACTCGCGGCTGATGGAGTCGTGGCGGATGGTGAGCGTCTGCCCGACGTCGCCGAGGATGACCTCCTGATGGGCCATGAGGCCCGGGAGGCGCACCGCGTGGATCGGGACGTCGCCCTCCATCATCTCGGCGGTCCGCTGGGCGGTGGCGCTGGGCGCGTCGAGCTTCTGGTCGTGGTGGAACTCGATGATCTCGGCCTTGGCCATGATCCGCGAGGCCTCGGCGGCGAAGCGCATCATCAGCACGCCGCCGATCGCGAAGTTCGGGGCGAAGAAGACGTTGGCGCCGGTCAGGCCCCGCAACGGCTCGAGGTCGAAGGACGACGTCCCGATGACGACGTGCACGCCCGCCTCGACGCACGCGACGGCGTTCGCCGTCGCCTGGGACGGGATCGTGAAGTCGACGACCACGTCGACGTCACCGAGGATGTCGGCCAGCGTGACACCCAGCGAGGGGTCGGCGCGACCGGCCAGCACCATGTCGTCGGCGCCGTCGACGGCGGCGCACACCGTCGTCCCCATCCGTCCCGCCGCACCGGCCACCCCGACCCGGATCATCGGCCGGTCTCCGACGTGCCGTTGGGGCTCGCGGCGGTCGCGTGCCCGGTGCCCGCGACGTTCAGCGGTCCCAGAGCCGAGAGGAACGCGTCCTCGTCGGGCCCGATCCCGGCAGCCGAGAACGTCGCCTCGTCGAACAGCTCGCCGGCCAGCGAGCGGACGTCGTCCATCGAGACCGAGTCGATCCGCTCCAGCACCTCGTCGTCGGTCAGCAGCGGCAGCCCCGCGAGGGTCGCCGAGCCGAGCCGGTTCATGCGCGCCGCCGTCGACTCCAGCGACAGCACGTAACGGCCCTTGGCGTTCTCCTTGGCCCGCGACAGCTCGGCGTCGGACGCGGGGTTCTCGGCGAAGCGCTGCAGCTCGGAGCCGACCACCTCCAGCGCCGCGCGCAGGTTGTCCCCGCGCGTGCCGACGTACAGCCCGATCTGCCCGGCACCCGCGTACATCGCGGTGAACGAGTACACCGAGTAGGCCAGGCCGCGCTTCTCGCGCACCTCCTGGAAGAGCCGCGAGGACGAGGTTCCGCCCAGGATCGTGTCCAGGACGCGCAGCGCGAAGCGGCGCTCGTCGTCGCGGGCGATGCCGCGGGCGCCGAGCGTCACGTGGACCTGCTCGGTCTCCTTGCGGCAGAAGACCGTGCGCGGCACGAAGGCCGCCGGGGCGGGGACCTCGATCCGCGGGCCGCGGCCGTCGGCGCCCGCCCCGGAACCCGCCGGCGGCGACTCGCCGGCCCGCACGAGCTCGACGATGTGATCATGGTCGATCGAGCCCGCGGCGGCCACGACGACCTGGCGGGCGTCGTAGTGGCGGGCGTGGAACGCGGCCAGCCCGGCCCGGTCGATCGAGGAGATGACCTCGGCGCGGCCGATGATGGCCCGGCCGAGCGGGTGGTCGCCGAAGACGGCGCCCCCGAGGACGTCGAAGACCTTGTCCTGGGGGTCGTCCTCGTACATGGCGATCTCCTCGAGCACGACCTCGCGCTCGGTCTCGAGATCGCGCAGCGCGGGACGCCACACCATGTCGTTGAGGACGCCGAACGCCTCGTCGAGATGAACGTCGAGCACGCGCGAGTAGACCGAGGTCGACTCCTTGCCCGTACCGGCGTTCAGCTCGGCGCCCATGGCATCGAACAGCTCGTCGATCTCATGGGACTGCAGCCGATCGGTCCCGCGGAAGAGCATGTGCTCCAGCAGGTGCGACAGGCCGGCCTCGGAATCGCTCTCGAGGCCGGATCCCGTCCCGATGAAGAACCCGAGCGCCGCGGATCGGACGGAGTCGATCGACTCCGTCACGACCCGGACGCCCGAGTCCAGCTCGGTGATGGACATCCCGGATTCCCGGCTTCGCTTCATGAGGCCGGGGAGATCGCTCCGCCGGGAGTCCACGTCACTGCTAGCTGCGCTCGGGATCGCGGTTGGAGTCGCGACGCGGGCGGCCGGAGCCGCGGTCGCCACGCTCGCCGCCGCGCTCACCGCCGCGTC
>JAOPZL010000118.1 GCA_025964175.1 Solirubrobacterales bacterium | reverse complement strand
TCGGCCGCCGGCCCGGCGGGGCGACCGATCCGGACCACCCGCTGCTGAACGCGACCCGGGCCGCGCGCGCCGCCGCGGGCCTGCGCCCGGCCGAGGAGGCCGCCTCCTCCACGGACGCCAACGCCGCGCTCGGGCGCGGGATCGCCGCCGTCTGCGTCTCGCTCACCCACGGGGCGGGCGCGCACACGCTCGACGAGCACGTCGAGCTCGGTCCGCTGCCCTCCGGCGTGCGGGCCTTGGAGCTCCTCGTCGATGCGTTGGCCGGCGGATTGACGGTCAACTGACCGGAAAACCGCTCCGCAAGGGGCCGTGCAGTGTTCATCTGGACGCCGCACCTTCGGCTACGGTGGCGCTCAGCGTCTCTTTTCCCTGCTCCCACGGAGGATCCGTCCCCTTGCGCAAGTTCCGCTCCCGCCTGTCGTACGCGAACGTCGCGTCGTCCCTGGCGCTCTTCCTGGCCGTCTCCGGCGGGACCGCCTTCGCGGCCACCACGATCGGTTCCAGCCAGATCAGGACCCACGCGGTCACCGGGCCCAAGATCGCGACGAACGCGGTCACCTCGTCGAAGATCGCGCCCAGCTCGATCACCAGCTCCGACGTCAAGAACGGCTCGCTGCAGAGCTCGGACTTCGCGTCCGGCCAGCTGCCCGCGGGCGCCGCCGGCCCCGCCGGTCCCGCTGGTCCGGCCGGCCCGGCCGGTGCCGGCTCGTCGATGAACGGCGTCGTCAGCCCGGGCGGCACGCTGGTCTACGGCAAGGGCGTCGCCGCGGTGTCCGTCGGCGGCTCCGGCGTCTACGTCGTGTCCTTCAACTCCAACGTCAGCCAGTGCCCGGTCGTCGCCACCGTCGGCGGCTACCAGCTGGGCGGCAACACCGCCAGCGCCACCAACGGCGGCACGATCACCGTGCAGCCGGGCGGCAACGGCTCGTCCGTCGCCTCGCAGCAGGTGACGTTCATCACGCGCGACCTCAGCGGCGTCAACGTCGCTCTGCCGTTCCACTTCGCGGTGATGTGCTAGCAGGATGACCGACCGGGTCGGGGTGCGTTCGGCGCCCCGACCCGCGGGTAGAGTCGCAAGCGTGGACCCCGAGGACAGGACCACCGCTGACGGTCGCATGGCCGCCAAGGCCGACAAGCTCGCCGAGTACCGAGCCAAGCGCCATCCCGGCTCCACTCCGGAGCCGTCCGGATCGCGCGGCGCGGACGGCGGCGCGACGGGCGAGACCGCAGGCCGCTTCGTCGTCCAGGAGCACCACGCCACCCGGCTGCACTGGGACCTGCGCCTGGAGCGCGACGGTGCGCTCGTCTCGTGGGCGGTGCCCAACGGCATCCCCGACGACCCCAAGCGCAACCGCAAGGCGATCCGCACCGAGGACCACCCGCTCGAGTACCTCGAGTTCGAGGGGGACATCCCGAAGGGCAACTACGGCGCCGGGTCGATGCGGATCTGGGACCACGGCACCTACGAGGCCGAGAAGTGGCGCGACGACGAGGTCATCGCCACCTTCCACGGCGAGCGGCTCAACGGCCGCTACGCGCTGATCCGCACCGGGAAGGCCCCTGACGCGGCCAAGGAGTGGCTGATGCACCGCATGGACCCGCCGGCCGACGCGGAGGCGGAGCCGATGCCGCAGGAGCTCGTCCCGATGCTCGCCAAGCCCGGGAAGCTGCCGCCGGCCCGCGAGCAGGAGCAGTGGGCGCTGGAGATCAAGTGGGACGGCGTGCGCGCGCTGACCTACTCCGAGCCCGGGCGCATCCGCCTGGAGTCGCGCAACGGCCGCGACATCACCGCGTCCTATCCGGAGCTGCGCCCGCTGAACCGCGCGCTGAGCCACCACCGGGCGATCCTCGACGGCGAGATCGTCGCCTTCGACGCCGACGGCAAGCCCAGCTTCTCGCTGCTGCAGAGCCGCATGCACCTGACCGGCGAATCCCAGGTCCGCCGCCGCGCCGCACAGACCCCGGTCGTCCTCGTCCTCTTCGACGTGCTGTGGCTGGACGGCCACTCGCTGATGCACCTCCCCTACGACGAGCGCCGCGCGCGCCTGGACGAGCTCGAGCTGACCGGCGCCGCGTGGCAGACGCCGGCGGCGCACCGGGGCGACGGCGCCGCGCTGCTGACTGCGACCGCCGAGCAGGGGCTCGAGGGCCTGGTGGTCAAGCGCCGGGACGCGCCGTACGAGCCCGGGCGGCGCAGCGGCACGTGGATCAAGGTGAAGAACATCCAGCGCCAGGAGGTCGTGATCGCCGGCTGGCTGCCGGGCGAGGGACGGCGGGAGTCGCGGATCGGCGCGCTCGTCGTCGGCGTGCACGAGGACGCCGACCCCGCGGTGCCCGAGGGCGTCGGCCCGCTGCGTTACGCCGGCCGCGTCGGCACCGGCTTCACCGAGCAGACGCTCGACGACCTGGCGCGCCGGCTCCAACCGCTGCGCACCGACGCCAACCCGTTCGGCCGCGGCGGCCCCAAAGGAGCGATCTGGGTCCGCCCCGAGCTGCTGGCCGAGGTCGAGTTCACCGAGTGGACGCGCGACGGCCTGCTGCGCCACCCGTCGTTCAAGGGACTGCGCGACGACAAGGACCCCGAGGAGGTCGTGCGCGAGCTCCCCGACGACGCCCGCGAGGTCACGGTCGTGGGGCCGCCCGAACGCACGATCCGCGTCTCGAACTGGTCGAAGGTGCTGTGGCCGCAGACGGGCTTCACCAAGGGCGACCTCGTCGACTTCTACCGCCGCATCGACCCCACGCTGCTCCCCCACCTCGAGGGTCGCCCGCTGACCCTCAAGCGCTACCCCGACGGCGTCGAGGGCCAGCACTTCTACGAGAAGCAGTCGCCCAAGCACCGGCCGGAGTGGGTCGCGACCGCGGCCGTGCCCACGGGCAGGAAAGTCATCGAGTACACGCTCGTCCGCGATACCGCGACGCTCGTCTGGCTGGCCAACCTCGCCGACATCGAGCTGCACACGTCGCTGGCCCGCGCCGACGCGCCGCACTGCCCGACGATGCTCGTCTTCGACCTCGATCCGGGGGCACCGGCCGACATCGTCCAATGCTGCGAGGTCGCGCTCGTCCTGCGCGGCCTGTTCGACGGCCTGGGGCTCGTGTCGCTGGCCAAGACGAGCGGCTCCAAGGGGATGCAGGTCTACGTGCCGATCAACCGTCCCGACGTGACCTACGCCCAGACCAAGCCACTGGCCAGGACCATCGCCGAGCTGCTGGAGCGACGGATGCCCGACCTCGTCGTCTCGCGCCAGTCCAAGACCCTGCGCCCGGGCAAGGTGCTGGTCGACTGGTCCCAGAACGACGAGCACAAGACCACGGTCAACGTCTACTCGGTGCGGGCGCGCGATCGCCCGACGGTCTCGACCCCGATCACCTGGGAGGAGGTCGCGGCCTGCCGCGACGCGGGCGACCCTGCGCTGCTGACGTTCGAGACCGGCGACGTGCTGCGGCGGGTCGTCGACCTGGGCGATCTGTTCGCGCCCGCCCTCAGCGAGGTGCAGGCGCTTCCCGCGCTGTAGAGCGTCCTGGGCGCCCTAGTGCGCGTGGCCGACGGGGACCCACTCGTCGCCGCTGCGGCCGAGCGCGATCACGTGGGCGCCGCGGTCGTCGAGGACGCGGACGCGCGCCTCGTCGTTCTCGGTGCCGGGCCGGTCGACGACCTGGATCAGGTGGACGGCCTCGATGCGCGCGTCGGGATGGACCGCGAGGTGCGCCGCGCGGGCGGCGGCGTCGATCGAGTCGCGGTCCCAGCCGCGGTCGCCGGCCCGGGCCTGGGCGAGCGCCTCGTTGGCCTGGGCGATGTCGCGCAGCATGCCGTCGCCTTGGAGCGCGGTGCGGCGGCGGACGGCGATCAGGCCGCCCAGGAGGAAGAGCAGGATCAACGCCGCGAGGGCGATGAGGATGATGGCGAGCCAGGTCGGCATGACGGGGGACCCTAACCGGATCGGGCTAAGGCGGCCCTAAGGGAACGTCGAGCGGCGGGGGCTAGGCGGGAACCGCGCGCGAGCGCAGGTGCGTTCCGACCTTGCGCTTGACGCGCTGCAGGGCGTTGTCGACCGTCTTGGTGTCGCAGGCGAGCCGCTCGCCGATCGTCTCGTAGGAGTAGCCGTCGAGGTAGAGGGCCAGGACGCGCGACTCGAGCGAGGACAGCGCCGTCGAGATGCAGGAGACGAGCGAGCGGAGCTCCTCGGAGGAGATGACCTGGTTGACCGGGTCGTGGACGGGGGAGCCGGGGATGACCTCGTCGAGGGTCGGCTCGCCGTCGCTGGCGGCGGCGGGCGACGCGGAGAACGAGATGTAGCCGTTCAGCGGTGTGTGCTTGTTGCGGGTCGCCGTCTTGACCGCGGTGATGATCTGCCGGGTGATGCACAGCTCCGCGAAGTTGCGGAACGAGGACTCGCGGTCGGTGCGGTAGTCGCGCACGGCCTTGTAGAGGCCGACGAGGCCCTCCTGGATGAGGTCGTCGCTGTCGCCGCCGGCGAGGAAGTACGACGACGCCTTCAGGCGGACGAAGCCGTAGTAGCGGCGCACGATGCGGTCGTACGCGTCCGCGTTGCCCTGCTTGGCCAGCGCGATGAGGAAGCCGTCATCGACCTGGAGTTGACCTTGAGTGTTTGCGGACAGACGCGCCATGGAGCAATCCCCCGGCCGCCAGTCCATGCGGCGGCCATGTGTGTGGTTTTGCTCCTGACGCGCCCTCCCAGGGCGCCAGGATCGATATGAAGTTCTCTGTAACCCTCAAGTGGAGGGTTCAGACACCGCAAAGTTAGCCAGAGTTATGCACCCCTGTCAAGACGAACGGCGCTGCTGCAAGATCTCGTACAGCAGCGCCGCCGCGGCGGCGCTGACGTTGAGCGAACCGATGTGTCCGAGGAGCGGCAGAGCGACCAGCGCGTCGCAGGATTGGGCGACGCGGCGTCGGAGGCCCTTGCCCTCGGCGCCGAGGACCAGCACGACCCCGCCGCGGTAGTCGGGCGTGTCGTAGGCGACCGCGCCCTCCTCCCCGGCCGCGCCGTAGCACCATGCGCCGGCCGCCTTGGCCTCCCCGAGGAAGTCGGCGACGTTGCGCACGCGCGCGATCCGCAGGTGCTCGACCGCGCCGGCCGACGCCTTGCAGACGGCCGGGGTGACCTCGGCCGAGCGCCGCTCGGGCAGCACCAGCCCCGTCGCGCCGACGCACTCCGCCGTGCGAGCGATGGCGCCGACGTTCTGCGGGTCCTCGAGCTCGTCGAGCGCGACGATCAGTGGGCTCTCGCGGGCCAGCAGCTCCGCGGCGGAGACGTACGGGTAGCCGGTCGTCTGCGCGCAGATGCCCTGGTGGGCGGAGGAGCCGGCCCGCTGCTCGACCTGGTCGGCGGTGACGATCGAGACGTCCACGCCGCGCAGCCACGGCTCCTGTGCCGCCTGCTTGGTCGCCCACACCTGGGAGACGGGCCGACGGCCCGCGCGCAGGGCCTCGTGGACCGGGTTGCGCCCGTAGAGGATCACGCCGGCGCCGGGGTCAGCTCGAAGCCGTCGGCCGAGTCGCGCAGCAGCCAGCCGGCGGCGGCGATCTCGTCGCGCAGCGCGTCGGCGCGCCCGAAGTCACGGGCGCCACGAGCCTCCAGCCGCGCCTGAGCGAGCGCCACGACCTCGGGCGGTGCCTGGGCGACGGGTGCGGCCAGCAGGTTCTCCAGCCCCAGCACGGTGAGCATCTCGCGCAGGTCGGCGTCGCCGGTCCCGCCCAGCGTGTTGGACGCCGTGACCCACTGGTACAGCGCCGCCATGGCCGCCGCGGTGTTGAAGTCGTCGCTCAGCGCGGTGAAGAACTCGTCGCGCAGCGGCCGCAGCTCCGGCGCCGACGGCCCCGGAGTCAGCTTGCGGGCCGCCTCGCGGATGCGCTGCACCGAGCTGGCGGCGTCGCCCATGACCCGCTCGTTGAAGGTCATCGGCTGGCGGTAGTGCGCACGGGCGAACGAGAGCACGACCGCGTCGCGGCCCCAGCGCTCGACCACGTCGTGCAGCAGCGCGATGTTGCCGACCGACTTGGCCATCTTCTCGCCCGTGACGTCGTCGCCGCCGGACAGCAGCATCCCGTTGTGCATCCAGATCTTCGCCAGCTCGGCGCCGCGGCCGGCACGGGTCTGCGCGGCCTCGTTCTCGTGGTGGGGGAAGACGAGGTCCGAGCCGCCGCCGTGGACGGAGAAGCCGACGCCCAGCAGCTCCTCGGCCATCGCCGAGCACTCGATGTGCCAGCCGGGGCGCCCGTCGCCCCACGGCGACGGCCAGAAGGTGTCCTCGCCGGGCTTGTGGGCCTTCCACAGCGCGAAGTCGAGCGGGTCGCGCTTGCGCGCGCTGCCCTCGACCTCCTCGCCCTGGTCCATCGCGTCGACGTGACGGTGCGAGAGCGAGCCGTAGTCCGGGTCGCTGCGGACGTCGAAGTACACGTCGCCGTCGACCTCGTAGGCGTGGCCGCGCTCGATCAGCGTGGCGATCAGCGCGACGATCCCCTCGACCGTCTGCGTCGCCAGCGGCTCGTGGTCGGGGCGGCCGAGGCCGAGCAGGTCGGTGTCGGCGCGGTAGGCGGCGGTCATCTCGCGCGCGAGCTCGGCGCTGGGCCGGCCGGCCTTTTTCGCCGCCGTGTAGATCTTGTCGTTGATGTCGGTGACGTTGATGACCAGCGTCGCCCGCATGCCCTCGTGCTGGAGGTAGCGCTTGAGCAGCGAGAACACGACGAACGGCCGGGCGTTGCCGATGTGGATGCGGGCGTAGACCGTCGGTCCGCACGCGTAGATGCCCACGTGGCCGTCGACGGCCGCCAAGGGCTCCAGGGTCCCGGTTCTCGTGTCGTGCAGCTGGATCGATGACGCCATATGCGCCCAATCTACGACGAACGACTGCACCCACTGGTCCACCGAGCCGATTACGGTTCCAGGTTCGCATGTCCAGCGGGTCCGACAAGCGACGACTGCTCGGCGACGTCGAGGAGGCCTTCGCCGCCCTTGTGCAGCGCTATCTCGGCGCCGATCCCGGGACCGACGCCTGCGTCCACGTCCGCCTCGGCGATCTCGGCCGCACGTGGGAGGTGCGCCTCACCGAGCTCGACGCCCGCGTCCGCCCGGGCACCAGCGGCCGCTCGCCCGACGTGACGATCGGGACCGACGCCGCCACCTGGATGGCACTGCGCCGCGGTGAGCTCTCGGGCGTGGAGGCCTTCCGGCGCCGTGCCGTCGACGCGCGCGGCGACCTCGACCTCGCCGTCGGCTTCGAGGGGATGTTCCGTCTGCCCAACGGCCGCGAGCCGCTGCTGAAGCTGCATGACGTGCGCCTCAAGGGCCGCACCGTCTCCGTCCTGACCATGGGCGAGGGCCCGGACGTGCTGCTCCTGCACGGCCTGGGCGGTACGAAGTCCTCGTTCTTTGAGACCGCCGGTGCGCTCGCCCGCGGCGGCTACCGCGTCCACGCGCTGGACTTCCCCGGATTCGGCGCCTCGTCCAAGCCGCTGACCGCGCCCTACACGGCGAGCTGGTTCGCCACGACGGTGCTGGAGACCATGGACGCGATGGGCATCGACGGCGCGTTCCTCGTCGGGAACTCGATGGGCGGCCGCGTCGCGATCGAGGTGGCGCTGCGCACCCCGGAGCGGGTCGACGGCGTCGCGCTCCTGTGTCCGGCCGTCGCGTTCGTCAAGCGCCAGTTCCACCCGATCGTGCGCCTGCTGCGCCCCGAGGTCAGCCTGCTGCCCCACGCGATCCCGCGCGCGCTGGTCGCGCGGCAGTTCTGGTCGCTGTTCGAGGATCGCGACGCGATCGATCCCGCCCTCGCCGACGTCGTCGTCGACGGCTTCCGCAAGATCTACGCCAGCCCGGGCGCCCGCCACGCCTTCCTTGCCTCGGCTCGCAACCTCTACCTCGACGAGCCATGGGGGCGCCGGGGCTTCTACGCGCGCCTGTCCGACCTCGAGGTCCCCGCGCTGTTCGTCTGGGGCTCGCACGACAAGCTCATCCCGTCCGGCTTCTCGCGGATCGTCTCCGAGTGGCTGCCGACGGCCCGCCAGGTC
>JAOPZL010000059.1 GCA_025964175.1 Solirubrobacterales bacterium | reverse complement strand
GGCGCAGGCGGTGGCCCAGCGGGTGACCCCGCGCGCTCCCGCGCGAGAGGCGCCCGCCGCGCCCGCACCGCCCGCCGCCGGTGAGCCGCTGCTCCCTGCGCACGTCCTGCACGAGATCGCCACCAGGCTGCCCGCCGACGCCATCGTCGTCGAGGAGTCGCCGTCCAGCCGGCCCGAGATCAACGCGCGCCTGCTCGCGCGCGAGCCGCTGGGCTACGTCAGCGCGATGGGCCTGCTCGGCTTCGCCCTCCCCGCGGCGGTCGGCCTGCGCATGGCGCGCCCGGACCGGCCGGTGGTCGCGGTGGTCGGCGACGGCGCCTCGATCTACTCGATCCAGGCCCTGTGGACGGCCGCCCGCTACGACGTCGGGACGCTCTTCGTCGTCTTCGTCAACGGCGGCTACGCGATCATGGACCGCCTCGCCGAGAAGCAGGGCGGCGCCGGGCCGTGGCCGAAGGTCGACGACGTCGACGTCGGTGCCATCGCGCGCGCCCAGGGTTGCGAGAGCCGCCGCCTGGGCGACCTCGACGCGGTCGGCCGAACGCTCGACGAGGTGCTGCCCACCCTTGCCCAGCGCACGAGCCCACTGCTCCTGGAGATCGTCGTCGCGCAGGACCGGCACTTCGACCCGTGACCCCGTGAACGCCGGCCGCCGCGAGCTCCGCCGCGCCGGGGCTTACGCGTCAGATGACTGGTTGTGGGGACGTGGGCGCTTGTACGGGGCCACGTCCTTGGCGAGCGCGATCTCGCGGGAGTGCTCGTAGCGCACGAGGTCGGTCCTGACCTCGTTGCGCCTGGCCTCCAGGCCGGCGATCTCCTCACGCAGCTCGATCGCGCGCGCTTCCAGCGCCTCGACGCGGGCCTGGGCCCGCTCGAGCTTGATCTCGAGCTCCATGACCTTCTCGACCCCGGCCAGGTTGAGGCCGAACTCGGTCGTCATCTGCTGGATGCGGCGCAGCCGCTCGACGTCCTCGTGGGAGTAGAGCCGCGTTCCCTTGGGCGACCGCTTGGGCGTGATCAGCCCGCGCGCCTCGTACATCCGCAGGGTCTGCGGATGCATCTCGGCCAGCTCCGCGGCGACCGAGATCATGAAGACGCCGCGGTCGGACTCGACGCGGATCGTCGTCGTCGTGCGGGTGCGCCGGACACCGGACATCTACGCGGCCTTGCCCGGATCGGCGCTCGAGTCGCTCTTCTCGCCCTTCGGCCCGCCGCCGTTGGTCGCGGCGCCCTTGAACAGCTTCGCCCGCGGGTCCTCGCTCATGACCTTGGAGAGCTGGTCGACCGCCGCCTGCTGCTCGCGGGTCAGCGATTGGGGCACGTCGAGCAGGAAGCGGTAGTGGATGTCGCCGCGGCTCTTGCGGTCGCTGAGCTTGGGCGGACCCTCGCCCCGCAGCCGCTGCACGGTGCCCGGCTTCGTCCCGGGCTTGACGCGCAGGCGCTTACGGCCGTTGAGCGTGGGCACCTCGATCTCCGCGCCCCGCAGCGCCTCGGGGATCGACAGCGGGACGTCGACCTCGAGGTTGTCGCCCTTGCGCTTGAACACCGGCGAGGCGTCGACGTGGGTGATGACGAACAGGTCGCCGGTCGCGCCGCCGTTGCGGCCCGGCTCACCCTTGCCGGTGAGCCGCACGCGCGAGCCCTCCCGCACGCCGGCGGGGATGTTGACCTTGTAGGTCTTCATCGTCCGCACCGCGCCGGAGCCCTGGCAGGTCGCGCACGGGTCCTCGATGATCGCCCCGCTGCCCCCGCACTGCGAGCACGGCTGGGAGATCGAGAAGAGGCCCTGACCCTGCTGCTCGACGCCGCGGCCCTGGCAGCGCGGACACACCCTCGGGGAGGTGCCCGGCTTCGCGCCGGTGCCGTGGCAGGTGGCGCACATCGCGGTCGTCGGGACGGTCAGCGAGACCTGGGTCCCCTCGACCGCCTGTTCGAAGGAGAGGTTGACCGACGCCTCGAGATCACGCCCGCGCTCGGGCCGCGGCCCGCCCGCGCCGCCGCCCGCTCGTCCCCGCCCCGGGCGGGCGGGATCCGACTGCCCGCCGCTGAACAGGTTGGAGAGGATGTCGGAGAACGACCCGGTGTCGAAGCCACCGGCCGCGCCGCCGGGACCACCCGCGCCGCCCCCGAACGGATTCCCGCCCGCGAACGGGCTGGGGCCGCGCCGGTCGTACTCCTTGCGCTTCTCGGGATCGCCGAGCACGTCGTGCGCGGCGGAGATCTCCTTGAAGCGCGCCTCGGTGGACGTGTCGCCGGGGTTGGTGTCGGGGTGGTACTGGCGGGCGAGCTTGCGGTAGGCCTTCTTGATCTCGTCCTGGGTCGCCTTCTTGTCGACCCCGAGGACCTTGTACAGATCCTGCTGGGCCACTATGCGGCCACCACCACTCGTGCCGGTCGGATGACCGTGCCGTTGAGCCGGTACCCCTGCTGGTAGACCTCGACGACGGTGCCGGACTCGGCGCCCTCGACGGGGTGCTGGACGATCGCCTCGTGCTCGTTGGGGTCGAAGCGGTCGCCCTTGGGCGAGAACGTCTCGATCCCGACGCGCTCCAGGGCGCCGGCCAGGTCGCGCTGGACGAGCCGGATCCCCTTGGTCAGGTGATGCTCCTCGTCCGCCTCCTCGGCCTCCGCGGCGGCGATGGCGCGCTCGAGATTATCGAGCGCGGGCAGCAGCTCCTTGACGACCTTGGCCGTGCCACGCTCGGCGGCGACCTGCGCGTCGCGGGCGGCGCGCTTGCGGAAGTTCTCGAAGTCGGCCTGCGTGCGCTGGGCGAGAGCGAGGTACTCGTCGCGCTGGGCGGCCTTGGCCGTCAGCTCGTCGAGGTCCTGCTCGACCGCGATGGCCTCGGCAGCCTCGACGACCTCAGCCTCGGCGGGCGCCGGAGCGCCCGCCTCGTGCTGATGTCCGTCGAGCTCCTCAGCGGTGTTCGGGGACTGGTCGGACATGGGAACTAACGCCCCTCGTCCACGACCTCGGCGTCGACGACGTCCTCCTCGGCCTCAGCCGTGGTGGCATCCCCGTTGCCGTTGCCGTTGGTCGCCGCACCCTCGGCGGCGGCACCCTCGGCCTGCTCGGACTGAGCCTTCTCGTACATCGCCTCGGACACGCGGTGGAACGCGGTCTGCAGCGCGGCGGTCTTGGCCTCGATGTCCTCCGCGTCCTCCGACGCCAGCGCCTCGCGCACCTGCGCGATGGCCGCCGTGATCTGCTCCTTGGAGGCCTCGTCGATCTGCTCGGAGAGGTCGGCGAGCTGACGCTCGGCCTGGTAGGCGGCGTTCTCGCCGCCGTTGCGGGCCTCGGCCAGCGCGCGCAGGCGACGGTCCTCGTCGGCGTGGGACTCGGCGTCGGAGACCATGTTCTTGATCTCCTCGTCGCTGAGGCCGCCACCGGCGCGGATCTCGATCTTCTGCTCCTTGCCGGTGCCGAGGTCCTTGGCCGAAACGTTGAGGATGCCGTTGGCGTCGATGTCGAAGGCGACCTCGACCTGCGGGATGCCGCGCGGGGCCGGCGGGATGCCGGTGAGCTGGAACTTGCCCAGCGACTTGTTGTAGGTCGCCATCTCGCGCTCGCCCTGGAGGACGTGGATCTCGACCGACGGCTGGTTGTCCTCCGCCGTCGAGAAGACCTCGGCCTTGCGGGTCGGGATCGTGGTGTTGCGCTCGATCAGCTTGGTCATGACGCCGCCCTTGGTCTCGATGCCGAGGGTCAGCGGGGTGACGTCGAGCAGCAGGACGTCCTTGACGTCGCCGGCCAGGACGCCCGCCTGGATGGCGGCGCCGACGGCCACGACCTCGTCCGGGTTGACGCCGCGGTGCGGCTCCTTGCCGGTGAGCTCCTTGACCTTCTCCTGGATGGCCGGCATGCGGGTCATGCCGCCGACGAGGACGACGTGGTCGATGGTGGCCGCGCCCTTGTCCTTGGCGTCGTCCAGCGCCTGACGCACGGGGGCGACGACGCGGTCGACGAGGTTGGACACCAGCTCGTTGAACTTCGCGCGGGTGATGCGCTGGTCCAGGTGCTTGGGGCCGCTCTGGTCGGCGGTGATGAACGGCAGGTTGATCTGCGTCTCCTGGGCGGAGGAGAGCTCGATCTTCGCCTTCTCCGACGCCTCGTACAGCCGCTGCAGCGCCATCGGGTCCTGGGTCAGGTCGATGCCCTGCTCGCGCTTGAACTCGGTGACGAGGAAGTCGACGACCGCCTTGTCGAAGTTGTCGCCGCCGAGGTGGTTGTCACCCGCGGTCGACTTGACCTCGAAGACGCCGTCGCCGATCTCCAGGACGGACACGTCGAACGTGCCGCCACCGAGGTCGAAGACGAGGATCGTCTGGTCGGAGTCCTTGTCGAGGCCGTACGCCAGCGACGCGGCGGTCGGCTCGTTGATGATGCGCTTGACGTCGAGGCCGGCGATCTTGCCGGCGTCCTTGGTCGCCTGGCGCTGGTCGTCGTTGAAGTACGCCGGCACCGTGATGACGGCGCCGTCGACGGTCTCGCCGAGGTACGCCTCGGCGTCGGCCTTGAGCTTGCCGAGGATCATCGCGCTGATCTCCGGCGGGCTGTACTGCTGGCCGCCGGCGTCCACGCGCGCGTCACCGTTGGGGCCGGATACGACCTTGTACGGGACCATGGACTCCTCCTCGCGCACTTCGGCCTCCTTGCGGCCCATGAAGCGCTTGACGGAGAAGATGGTGTTGCCGGGGTTGGTCACGGCCTGGCGCTTGGCCACGGTGCCGACCAGGCGCTCCCCGCCCTGCGTGAAGGCCACGACCGAGGGGGTGGTCCGACCACCCTCGGAGTTCTCGATGACCGTGGGCTCACCGCCCTCCAGCACTGCCATGCAGGAGTTCGTCGTGCCCAGATCGATGCCGATGGTCTTGCCCATGTCTTCTTGGTGCTCCCTCGCCTTTGCGAATGAAATCTGAGTCCCAGTATGACAGATCTTTCGCGGGCTTCCAAGCAGGGCGACAGCGGCTCTCCGGCCGCGGCGATCGCGTGCGGCCTGGCGCTCAGGTCTGGCGCTCAGGCCTGGCGCTCAGGGCACATGCGCCGCAGCGCGCACCCCGGGCAGTCCGGCGTGCGCGCATGGCAGGTGCGCCGGCCGTGGCGCAGCAGGTTGACGTGCAGCTCCAGCGCCTCCCCGGGCGGGGTGAGGCGGATCATGTCGTCGTGCATCTCCTCGAAGCCGGCCTTGGGCCGCAACAGGTGCAGCCGCGATCCGACGCGCGAGACGTGCGTGTCGACCGGGATGTCCTGCATCCCGAAGGCGAAGCACAGGACGCACCCGGCGGTCTTGCGGCCGACGCCCGGCAGAGCGCAGAGGATCGCCTGGGCCTCCGGGACGGAGCGTGTGGCGAGGTCGTCCAGGCTCAACGGCTCCCCGATCGCCCGCAGGATGTCCTGGATGCGCTTGGACTTCACCTTGGAGATCCCGCCCGGGCGGATCGCCTCCTCGACCGCGGCGTTGGGCGCGTCGCGGACCGCCTCCCAGGTCGGGAAGGCCTCGGTCAGGCGCAGGTAGGCGACGTCGCGGTTGCGGTCGTTGGTCGACTGGGAGAGGACGGTCAGGATCAGCTCGTCCAGGGGCCGCCCGTGCGGCGGGGCGATCGGGCGGCCGTAGACGGTGCGCAGGCGGTCGCGGATCGCGCGCACGCGGCGCGGGGTCGGGCGGCTCCACGGATCGGCCGCGGCGGGAGCGGCTCGGGCGGGCACGGGGGTCATGCCGACCCGTAGGTCTCCACGGCGCGCGCGGCCTGCTCGACCGCCTCCTTGAGGCCGAGCGCGAGCGCGGCCGGGTAGAAGTCGCTCTGGGCCAGGCGCGCGACGAGCACGCCGAGCAGCGCGTCACCGGCGCCGGCCGCGTCGACCATCCGCGCGGGGCGGGCGGGCACGTTCGCCTTGACCTCGCCGCGCAGCATCGCGCCCTGGTCGCCGAGGGAGATGACGACGTTGCGCACGCCGCCGGCCAGCAGCCCCTTCGCCGCCGCCTCCGGGTCGGGCTCGCCCGACAGCAGCTCGGCCTCGTGGCGGTTGCACTTCAGCAGGAAGAGGCCGGGCAGGCAGCCGCGGCCCAGCGTCACCGCGCGGCCCGGGTTCGACCAGCGATCGAGGCGGAAGCCGGGGTCGAAGACGACCGGCTTGTCGTGCTCGAGCATCTGCGCGCGCACGTGCATGGTCGCCTCGCGCTCGCGCTCGTCCAGCAGTGCGTCGGAGGTGAAGACGAACGCGTCGCAGGCCTGGGCGGCGCCGCCCAGGCGCGGGGCGACGTGGGCCAGCGCGGCGTGCGTGGCGTCGGCGCCGTAGCGGCGCACGCGCGCCCGGCCCTCGAGGTCGACCGTGACGAACGACAGCGGCGTGGGGACGTCGCGCACGAGCTCGAACCACTCCAGCCCGACGCCCTCGGCCGCGATGCGGTCGCGCAGCCACGTCCCCCAGTCGTCACCGCCCGCCCCGCCGGCCAGCTCGACGTCGGCTCCGTGGCGGGCCGCGACGACGGCGACGTGCGCCATCGCGCCACCGAAGTGAGGGGCGAACGAGTCGGCCTGCGCCAGCGACGGCACGGGCCGCTCGCAGATCAGGGCGACAAGGGTCTCGCCGAGGCAGAGCACGCGCACGGTCGGCAACGGTATCGTCGCGCGCTCCGTGGGGACCTTGGAGGAGCACTTGGAGGAGCACACCGCACCGCTGCGCGGCCAGCCCGTCTTCTGGCGCCGCGCGCCCGAGACCGATGGCGGCGCGCCGATCCTCTACGTGCACGGGGTGCCGACGAACGCCGACCTGTGGACGCCGTTCCTGGAGCGCACGGGCGGGATCGCCGTCGACCTGCCCGGCTTCGGCCGCTCCGGCAAGCGCGGCGACCTCGACTACACGATCCCCGGCTACACCACGTTCCTGGAGCGCTTCCTCGAGCTGATCGAGGTCAACGGGCCCGTGCGGCTCGTGTGCGAGGACTGGGGCGCCGCGGCGCTCGGCTGGGCCCAGAACCACCCCGAGCGCGTCGAGCGGCTGGTGCTGATCGACGCCGTCCCGCTGCTGCCCGGCTACAGCTGGCACCGCATCGCGAAGGTGTGGCGCACGCGCTGGCTGGGCGAGATCGCGATGGGGCTGGCGATCAGGCCGGTGCTGCGGCGGGCGCTCCCACGGGAGCTCGTGGACCTCGTGGCGACCCGGCTGGACCAGGGCACGCAGCGCGCGATCCTCGACCTCTACCGCTGGGCCGACCCGGGCCGCCTGGCGGCGGCCGGCGCGCGGCTGTCGGCGATCACCGCCCCGGCGCTCGTGGTCTGGGGCGAGACCGACCCCTTCATCCCGGTGTCGTTCGCCTCGGCCTACGCGAACGCGCTGGGCGGGAGCGTCGACCTCGACGTGCGCCCGGGCGTGGGCCACTGGCCGTGGCTGGCGGATCCGGCGGTCATCGACCACGTGGCGGAGTTCCTGCTGGGCGAGTAGCGCGGGGGCGCGCGGGCCATTGCGGGTGGCCGTGGCGCGCGTTTGCAGGGGGTGCGGGACGTTGACCACCCACCAGGGGGACAACGGCCCGCACCCCCTGCAGGGACGGCCCCCGGCCTAGAGCAGCCCCGGCCGCCCGAAGCCCGCCACGACCGCTCGGTGCAGCGGCGGCAGGGAGGCGTGGACGCAGCCGTTCTCGTCCAGCAGCGCCCAGGCTCCGAGGCCGGTCACGCGGAAGAGGCGGCGAGCGGCTGGAGAGGGTGCCCGCAGGACGAGCTCGCAGCCGACCGCACACGCGCGGCGGGCCGCGTCGACGAGCACGCGCAGGCCCGCGACGTCGACCATCGACAGGCGCGAGAGATCGAGCACGAGCTCGTCGCCCATGCGCTGCGCGTCGAGCAGCAGCCGGGCCAGCGGCAGGGCGGAATCGCCGTCGAGCGTGCCCTCCAGACGGAAGCAGTCCGCGTCTCCGATCCTGGGCGCCGGGCACACGCGAAGGCGTGCTGCCACCAGCTCTACGGTCTCCGATGAACGCACCGCAGCGGTCTCCTCTCAAGAGACTTGGCGCACTCCCGCTCCGACAAAACGTAGCGCGTCCGTCAAGCGCGGGGCACGTGGCCAAGAGCACCTACCCCCTTGCGCGCCGGATACGCTCGCCCCGTGCGCCGGTCCGTCCTGCCGAGCGTCCTCCTCGCGGCGGCGATCGGGGTCGCCTACCTGCTGATCGCGCCCGTCTCGCAGGACCTGGCCGCCGCCGTCTTCCGCGCTGATCTGTTCTCGCGAGCGGGCTTCGTCGTGGTCGACGACGCCTGGTACGGCGGCCATCACGTCCCCGCCTATTCGCTGCTGATGCCGCCGCTGGCCTCCTGGCTGGGGCCCCGCCTGCTCATGACGATCGCGGTGGTCGTCGCCGCGGGCCTGTTCGCCGCGCTGGCCGAGGGGGCGTTCCCGCGGCGCGGTGCGCGGGTCGGGGCGCTGTGGTTCGCCGCCGCCGTCGCCGCACAGCTGTTCACCGGCCGCGTGACCTTCCTGCTCGGCCTCCCGCTCGCCCTCGGCGCGCTGCTCGCCGCGCAGCGCGGCCGCCCGCGCCTGGCGATCGCGCTGGCCCTCCTCACCGGGCTGACCGGCCCGATGGACGCGGCGTTCCTCGCGCTGGCC
>JAOPZL010000048.1 GCA_025964175.1 Solirubrobacterales bacterium | reverse complement strand
GCGAAAGCCGAGCGGCTTTCGACATCGGCTCCGAGCCGTAGCGCCGCCTCGGCGCGAAAGCCGAGCGGCTTTCGACATCGGCTCCGAGCCGTAGCGCCGCCTCGGCGCGAAAGCCGAGCGGCTTTCGACATCGGCTCCGAGCCGTAGCCGCGGCCGGAAACACAGCCTGATCCGACGTCCGCGCCGCCTCGGCGCTACTGTCCCGCTGCAACCAAAACCGGGGGGTCCCTGCTGAAGGGGCTGAGAGGGCGCTTCCTAGCGCCGACCCGCCGAACCTGATCTGGGTCATGCCAGCGAAGGGAGTCCCATTGCCCGTAGGAGCGCTTGCGCCCGGACGGCGCGCCCCCGGCGCGCGCCACCTCGCCGGGCTGCTGCCAGCGATCGTCGTGCCGCTCGCGGTGCTCGTCGTCTGGCAGCTGTACTGCACGCTGGCCGACGTCGACCCGACCGTCCTGCCGACCCCGACGCGCATCGTCGACCAGCTCGTCTCCAACCGCGACATCGCCTGGACCCACACGCTCCAGACGCTGCAGGAGACGGCGATCGGCTTCGCCGCGTCCGTCGTCTTCGCGCTCGTCGTCGCCGTCGCGATGGATCAGGTGGCGTGGCTGCGCCGCTCGCTGTACCCGATGCTCGTCGGCTCGCAGACGATCCCCGTGATCGCGATCGCGCCGCTGATGATCATCTGGTTCGGCTTCGGGCTGTTCCCGAAGGTGCTGCTGATCATCCTCGTGACGTTCTTCCCGATCGTCGTCGCGCTGCTGGACGGCTTCGCCTCGACCGAGCGCGAGGCGATGAACCTGCTGCGGACGATGGGCGCCACCCGCGGCCAGATCTTCCGCCTCGTGCGCTTCCCGGGCGCGCTGCCCCACCTCTTCACCGGCCTGCGCATCTCGGCCACCTACGCGGTGATCGCCGCCATCTTCGCCGAGTACGTCGGCGCCTACGACGGCCTGGGCATCTGGATGTCGCAGTCCAAGAACGCCTTTCGCACGGACCTCGTCTTCGGCGCCATCGGCATCTGCGCGCTGATCTCGATCGTCCTCTTCGTCGCGGTGGGCGTTGCGGCGCGCATCGTCATGCCCTGGTACTTCGCGGCCCGCAGGCGCGCGTGAGCGTCATGAGCACGCCCACCATCGCTCCCGTCGCATCGGCCGCTGTCGACCTGCGCGGCGTCTCCAAGACGTTCTCCTCCCGCCGCGAGGACGTGGAGGTGCTGCGCGCCGTCGACTTCCACGCCGGGGCGGGCGAGTTCGTCTCGGTCATCGGGCCCTCGGGCTGCGGCAAGTCGACGCTGTTCAGCCTCATCGCCGGGCTGACCATCGCCGACGCCGGAACGGTGACCATCGACGGCCGGCCGCTGGACCCCGACGCCCACCCGGTGGCCTACATGCCGCAGAAGGACCTGCTGCTCCCGTGGCGCTCGGTCATCCGCAACGTCACGCTGCCGCTGCAGGTCATGGGGATCGACCGCGCGGCCGCCCGAGCCAAGGCCCAGGCGCTGTTCCCGCTGTTCGCCCTGGACGGCTTCGAGGACGCCTACCCCTTCACCCTCTCCGGCGGCATGCGCCAGCGCGCGGCGCTCATGCGCACGGTCATCCAGGAGCGTCCGCTGATGCTGCTGGACGAGCCGTTCGGCGCGCTGGACTCGCTGACGCGCGCCGACATGCAGGACTTCCTGCTGGACGTGTGGCAGCGCTTCCGCCACACCGTCGTCTTCATCACCCACGACATCCGCGAGGCGATCTACCTCTCGGACCGCATCCACGTGATGACCGCGCGCCCGGCCCGGGTGCGGATGGTGGTCGAGGTCGACCTGCCGCGCCCGCGAACGCCCCAGCTGGTCGCCACGCCGGAGTTCGCGGCGCTGGAGACCCAGCTGCTGACGGCGCTGCGCGAGGAGAACGCCGAGATGCGCCTGCACGAGCGGGTGCGCTGATGGACAACCCCACAGAAGGAACGAAGATGCTTCAAAGACGGGCCCGTACCCGGCGGATCGCCGTGGCCTGTGCCGTCGTCGCCGTGCCGCTCGCGATCGCCGCCTGCGGTGGCGGCGGCGCGACGAGCACGCCGGCCTCATCGAGCGCCGACGTGTCGCTGCAGCTGGACTGGACGCCGAACACCAACCACACCGGCTTCTACGTCGCCCGGGAGAAGGGCTACTACGCGGCCGACGGGATCAACCTGAAGATCCTGCCCTACAGCGACGCGAGCGCCGACACCCTCGTCGGCAGCGGCACGGCCGACTGCGGCATCACGTCGGAGGACAACCTGCCGGTCGCCTCGGTGGCCGGCACCAGGGAGGTCTCGGTCATGGCGATCCTCCAGCACCAGGTCAACGCGCTGATCGTCCCGGCGGACTCGAAGTACCGCTCGCCCAAGGACCTGGCCGGCGCGACCTACGGCGGCTTCGGGCTGCCGTTCGAGGGGCCGTTGGTCAACGCGATGATCAAGAACGACGGCGGGACGGGCGAGGTCAAGGTCGCCACCCTGAACACGGGGGCCTACGAGGCGGTCTACAAGGGCAAGGTCGACACGTCGCTGGCCTTCAAGACGTGGGAGCTGCTCGAGGCCCGGGAGCGCGGGATCGCGCTGCGCACGTTCGACGTCACCGACTACGGCATCCCCGACGACTACAACGTCGTGCTGGCCTGCAACGCGGACTGGCTGAAGGCCAACCCGCAGACGGCCAAGCGGTTCGTCGCCGCCACCGCCAAGGGCTTCCAGGACGCGATCGACGATCCGCGGGGCTCGGCGAAGATCCTCATCGACGCCAACCCGGGCGTGTTCTCCAACGAGAAGATGGTCTACGCCAGCGCGGACCTGCTGGCCAAGGACTACTACGCCGACGAGAACGGCGTCTTCGGCTGCCAGACGGCCCAGCGGTGGACCGAGTACCCGAAGTGGCTGTACGAGAACGGCATCCTCAAGGACGGCAGCGGCAAGCCGCTCACCCGCGAGCCCGACTACGCGACGTTCTACAGCAACGACTACCAGCCCGCGGGCTGCGCCTCCTGATGGCGACCGAGACTCCGACCGGCGCCCGCGGCGGCTTCACGGCGCAGCTGTGGGCGTCGATCGTCCCCACCTACGAGGCGATCCTCGCCCACCCGTTCCTGACCGGCATCTCGGACGGGACGCTCCCGCCGGAGCGCTTCGTCTACTTCATCGAGCAGGACGCGCTCTACCTGCGGGCCTACGCCCGTGCCCTGTCCTACGCCGCCGGGCACGCGCTGCACCCGCAGGACACCGCGGAGCTGACCGCCGGGGCCGCCCAGGCCATCGCCGTCGAGGTCGGGATGCACGCCGAGCTGCTGGACGGGTTCGACGCCGGCCCGCAGGCGCGCGCGACGCCGCTGTCGCCCTCGGGTGAGCTGTACGTGCAGACGATCCTCGCGCACACCGCGCAGGGGCCGTTCAGCGAGGCGATGGCCGCGGTCCTGGCCTGCTTCTGGATCTACGCGGAGGTCGGGAAGACGCTGATCGAGCGCGGCTCCCCCGACCCGCGCTACCAGCGCTGGATCGACACGTACGGCGACCCGGCGTTCGCGGCCCAGGTCGACCGGGTCCTGGCGATCGTCGACCGCCTGGGGGAGGGGGCGAGCCCGGCCGAACGTGCCCGTATGCAGGAGCTCTTCGCGCAGGGCTGCCGTCTGGAGTGGATGTTCTGGGACGCCGCGTGGCGACTGGAGGGCTGGCCGATCCCCAAGGGCGACTGACCGCCCGCCGCGTGCCGGCGCGCGGGGCGTGCCGGCGCGCGGGGCGTGCCTACGCGGTCTGCTGCGCGACCACGTCGCGCACCAGCGACATCAGGGTGCGGGTCAGGAAGTCGACCACCTGCTCGCGACTGGGCTCGCCCGTGCGCAGCCAGTCGCCCAGGGCCACCGAGAACAGGCCGGTGTAGGCCCGCAGGGCGAAGCGCACCTGGACGGGGACGTCGGTGGTGCCGACGTTGTTGATCAGCATGCGGTCGACGACGCGGTCGCGCAGCTCGTCGATCAGGTGCTGCAGGCCGGGGCCGGAGGGGCCGGGAGGCACGAGGGCCAGGACGGTCTCGCGGTGGGCGGCGGCGAAGCCGAGCGCCGCGTCGATGTTCGCGGTGATCATCGCCTGGGGGCCGCCGGCGCGGTCGGTGCGGATGTACTGCGCCGCCCGCTCGGCGAACACCTCGGTCGCCGCGGTGAACACGCCCGGCTTGTCCTCGAAGTAGTGGAGGATCAGGCTGCGGCTGGCGCCCGACTCGCGGGCGATGTCCGCGATCGTGACCATGTCGTACGGCGTCCGGGCGAAGACGCGGGTGGCGGCGGCGACGATCTCGGCGCGACGTGCGTCGGGGTCCAGTCGGCGTCGCGGCGATCGAGGCTCGGGCATCGGGCGACCGGGACGATAGACCGCACGCCGATATCGTGGCGGGCCGACAACGATCAAGGAGAAATCGTGCCTGACCGCACCCTCATCCTCGTCAAGCCGGACGCCTTCGCGCGCGGCCTGACCGGGGAGATCCTCTCGCGCTTCGAGCGCAAGGGCCTGAAGCTCGTCGCCCTCGAGCTCAAGACGCTCGACGCCGACACCGCCAAGGAGCACTACGCCGAGCATGCCGAGCGCCCGTTCTTCGGCGAGCTCGTCGACTTCATCACCTCCGGTCCGCTCGTCGCCCTCGTGCTCGAGGGCCAGGACGCGGTCAAGGCCGCGCGCCAGGTGATCGGCTCCACGAACCCGCTCGAGGCGGCCACGGGCTCGATCCGCGGCGACTTCGCGATCGAGGTCGGGCAGAACATGGTCCACGGCTCCGACTCCGCCGAGTCCGCCGCCCGCGAGGCGAAGCTGTTCTTCCCCAGCCTCTAGGGGTGCCGAGGGTCGAACGGGGGCGCACGAAGTGATTTCGCCAGCTGGCGGAGACCCGAGGTGGGTCCCCTTTCGACCTCTCGTCCTCGCGTCGCAGTCACCGCAGCGGCGCGCGATCCTGCAGCAGCTGGGGGAGGACTTCGTGGTCCGTCCCACCGGCGCGCAGGAGCTCTCCGAGGGCGACCCGCACGTGGTCGCCCTGGAGAACGCACGCCGCAAGCACGCGGCGGCGAGCGCGGACGCGAGCGCGGTCGACGGCGAGCACATCCTCGCCGTCGACACGCTGGTGGCTCTCGACGGGGCGATCTACGGCAAGCCGCGCAACGCCGACGAGGCCCGGGCGACACTCCGGGTCCTCGCCGGCCGCACCCACGAGGTGATCAGCGGGATCGTCCTGGACGACCGCGCCACGATCGCGGTGACGGCCGTCACCTTCCGCGAGATCGACGACGCGCTGATGGACTGGTACGTCGCCACGGAGGAGTGGCGCGGCCGTGCGGGGGGCTACGCGATCCAGGGCCGCGGGGCGGCGCTGGTGCGCGCGATCGACGGCGACTATCTGAACGTGGTCGGCCTGCCCGTGGCGGCCCTGCTCGACCTTATGGATTCCAGGGCATTTTCGCCCGAGTGAACGCCTGTCCCTCCGCTACACTCCGAGCTCGGATGCGGCCCCTCCGGCGCTGAACTTCGCCGTGCCCCGCTTTCCCTCTCTTTATGGGCTTCTTCAGTTATCTCACCGGTTTCGGCGGCCGCGACATGGCGGTCGATCTCGGCACCGCGAACACGCTCGTCTATGTGCGCGGTCGCGGCATCGTTCTGTCGGAGCCGAGCGTGGTCGCCATCGACCAGCGCACCGGTGAGGTCCACGCCGTCGGGATCGAGGCCAAGCGCATGCTCGGTCGCACCCCGGGCACGATCACGGCCATCCGCCCCCTGAAGGACGGCGTCATCGCCGACTTCGAGGTGACGGAGGAGATGCTGCGCCACTTCATCCAGAAGGTGCATCAGAACCGCTGGGCGCATCCCCGGGTCGTCGTCTGTGTTCCCTCGGGCGTGACCGGCGTCGAGAAGCGAGCGGTGGAGGAGGCCTGCCTGTCGGCGGGCGCCCGCACCGCCTACCTGATCGAGGAGCCGATGGCCGCGGCCATCGGCGCCGGCCTGCCCGTCGGCGAGCCGACGGGCTCGATGGTCGTCGACATCGGCGGCGGCACGAGCGAGGTCGCGGTGATCTCGCTCGGCGGCATCGTCGTCTCCAAGTCGATCCGCGTCGGCGGCGACGAGCTGGACGAGGCGATCATCAACTACGCCACGCGGGAGTACAAGCTCCTGATCGGTCAGCAGACGGCCGAGGAGCTGAAGCTGGAGATCGGATCGGCCTTCCCGATGGAGGAGGAGGTCCAGGCGGAGATCCGCGGCCGCGACATGGTCTCGGGCCTGCCCAAGACCGTCGTGCTGACCTCCGAGGAGATCCGCCAGGCGCTGGAGGAGCCGATCTCCCAGATCCTCGAGGCGGTCAAGGAGACCCTTGACCGCACGCCCCCCGAGCTCGCATCCGACATCATGGATCGCGGCATCATGCTCGCCGGGGGCGGTTCACTGCTGCAAGGTCTGGACGACCGCTTACGCGAGGAGACCCAGATGCCCTGCCATCTGGCCGAATCGCCGCTGACGTGTGTCGCGGTGGGCTCGGGTCGCTCCCTGGAGGAGTTCGAGGTCATCCACCGCGCCAACAAGAACTCCCGCAACCGCCGTCGGCGCAGCTGAGTGTGGCGCTGCCCATGACGGTCGGTTGGAACCACGTGGAAAGCCCTTTGCCGTGTACGACAAGACGGTGCGCCGACGCCGAGCGGTCCTGGTACTGCTCGTCGTCTGCTCCCTGATCCTCCTCACCGCGTACTTCGGCGAATCGCCCGGCAGCCCGCTGCACTCGGTTCAGCGCGGCTTCCTCGGGGTCGTCTCGCCCGTGCAGGACGGCGCCTCCCGGGCGCTCAAGCCCGTGCGCGATCTCTTCGGCTGGTTCGGGGACACCCTGGACGCCAAGAAGCAGCGCGACGAGCTCCAGAAGGAGCTCCAGTCCGCGCGCAAGGAGGCGATCGCCAACGCGGCGGCCGCCCGCGACAACGTCGCGCTGCAGAAGCTGGTCAAGCTGGACACGCAGATCGGCACCGACCAGATGAACCCGGTGACGGCGCGCGTGATCACCCGCTCGCCGACGCTCTGGTACTCGACGGTCTCGATCAACAAGGGCACCAGCAGCGGTGTGAAGGTCGACCAGCCGGTCATCAACGGCGACGGGCTCGTCGGCACGATCACGGCCGCGAGCGGCAACTCGTCGATCGTCACGCTGATCACCGACCACACGAGCGGCGTCTCCGCCCTGGTCAACGAGAGCGGCGTCGCCGGCGTCGTGCAGCCCGCGGTCGGCAACCCGAACGACCTGCTGCTGCAGTACATCCGCCGCGGGGACCAGATCGCCGTGGGGCAGAACGTCGTGACCGCCGGGTCCAAGTCGGCCCGCTACGAGTCGCTGTTCCCGCCCGGGATCCCGGTCGGGCGCGTGACGAAGGTCGACAACCAGGAGCTCGACGTCTACCAGCGCGTGCACGTCAAGCCGTTCGCGCAGCTGCGCAAGCTGGACATCGTGCAGGTGCTGACCGCTCCGCAGGGGGCCGCGACCCCGTGACGGCCGGCGGCTCCACCCCGAAGCTCGTGATCCGCGTCGTCGTGCTCGCGCTCGGCGCCGCGCTCCTGGAGATCGTCGCCGTCTCGCAGATCTCCGTCTTCGGCGTCAACGCCGACCTGACCCCGCTGGTCGTGATGTCGATCGGCCTGCTGACCGGCTCGGTCTCGGGCGCGGCGGCGGGCTTCGGGATGGGCCTCTTCCTCGACCTGGCGCTCGTCCAGACGCTGGGGCTCCAGTCGCTGATCTATACGGTTATCGGCTACGCCGCCGGGCGCATCCGCGAGCTGCGTGACCCGCAGGGCGCGATCGTGCCGCTCGCGGCGGGCGCCGTCGCGACCGCGATCGCGACGATCGGCTACTCGATCGTGCAGTTCCTGCTCGGCGTCGACGCTCCCGTCTCCTTCCTGCTCGTGCGCGACATCCTCACCACGATCGTCTTCAACACCGTCCTCGCGGTCCCCGTCTTCGCGGTCGCGCGCCGCTGGCTCACGCCCGCGCTGCCCGACGACCCCGCCCGCCGCCGCCGCCGCGCCTACACCACCGGCGGCCTGTCCCCGCTCTCGCGCGCATGATGATGAACAGCGGACCCAGCGGCGATGGCAGCGGCCGCGCGCCGATCACGCCGCAGCTCGCGTTGCGCGTGGCGACGCTCGGCGGCATCGCCTTCGTCCTGTTCGCCATCGTCTTCTTCCGCCTGTGGTTCCTGCAGGTGCTCAGCGGCGACGAGTACGTCTCCCAGGCCAACGACAACCGCGTGCGCGAGGTGCGCATCCCGGCACCGCGCGGCGACATCACCGACCGCAACGGCGACACCCTGGTCACCAACCGCCAGGGGACGGTCGTCCAGATCGAGCCGGGCAAGCTGCCCGCCGGCCACACCGAGCTGAGCGCCCTCTACGTGCGCCTGGGCAAGGTGCTGGGCATGAAGCCGGTGGAGATCTCGCGCGAGGTCAACAAGCAGCGGCGCACCCTGCCCTACGCCAACGTCACGGTGAAGGTCGACGCGCCGCGCACCGTCCTGAACTACCTGCAGGAGCGCAAGCGCGACTTCCCCGCGGTCACGGTCATCGACCAGAACCTGCGCCGCTACCCGCACGCGACGCTTGCCGCGCAGCTGCTGGGCACGGTGGGTCAGATCACCGAGGGCCAGCTGAAGCTGAAGCGCTACAAGGGCGTACGCCAGTCGACGATCATCGGCCAGAGCGGCATCGAGTACCAGTACGACCGCTACCTCCGCGGCCGCGACGGGGCCCAGCTGCTGCAGGTCGACTCGTCGGGTGGCTACAAGGGCGAGCTGCGCCGGCGCCAGCCGGTGCCCGGCTCCAACCTCAAGCTCTCGCTGGACCTCGGGCTGCAGAAGGTGGGGCAGAGCGCGATCGCGCAGGCCGGCGGCGGCAACCCGGGCGCGTTCGTCGCGCTCGATCCGCGCAACGGCGAGGTCCTGGGCATGGGCTCCTACCCCAGCTACGACCCGTCGGTGTTCGCCAAGCCGATCAGCCAGTCCGCCTACGCGGCGCTGAACTCGCAGGCCAACGGCGCACCGCTGTTCAACCGCGCGACCGGTGGCCTGTACCCGACCGGCTCGACGTTCAAGGTCGTGACCGCGCTGGCCGGACTCGACAACGGGCTGATCACGCCCTCCTCGACGATCACCGACAGCGGCTGCCTGAAGGTGGGCATCCAGTCGTTCTGCAACACCGGCAAGGTCGCCAACGGGACGGTCGACCTGCAGCAGGCGATCAAGGTCTCCTCCGACGTCTTCTTCTACATGCTGGGCGAGAACCTCAACGGCCTGAAGGGGCAGCAGCTGCAGTCCTGGGCGCACAAGCTCGGCTTCGGCCGCACGACGGGCATCGACCTGCCCAGCGAAGGCACCGGCCTGGTCCCCGATCGCCAGTGGCGGGCCGACATCGGCGCGAAGGAGCTCGCCTGCGAGAAGAAGCAGAAGAAGGCCTTCTGCGGCATCTCCGACAAGCGGCCGTGGTCGGTCGGCGACAACATCAACCTGTCCGTCGGCCAGGGCGACCTCCAGGCCTCGCCGCTGCAGATGGCCGTCGCCTACGCCGCGCTGGAGAACAACGGCAAGATCGTCAAGCCGCACATCGGCATGGACGTCGAGGACTCCCAGGGTCGCCTCGTCCAGCAGATCGACCCGCCCAGCGCGCGCAGGATCACCTTCCCCGGCGGCGCCCGCGACACGCTCCTCGCCGGCCTGCACGGGGCGGCCAGCGCGCCCGGCGGCACGTCGGCCGACGTCTTCGCCGGGTGGAACCAGAACCGCTACCCGGTCTACGGCAAGACCGGCACCGCCGAGCGCCCCCCGCACGGCGACCAGTCCTGGTACGTCGCGTTCGTGCCCGACCCGGTCAAGCCGATCGTCGTCGCGGTGACGATCGAGAACGGCGGCTTCGGCGCCGACGCCGCCGCCCCCGCGGCCCGCGAGATGCTCTCGCAGTGGTTCTACGGCCGCCCCGGCAAGCTCGTGCGAGGGTCGTCGACGACGCGATGAACACCTCGGTCGTCCCCAGCTCCCGCGATCGCGACCGCGAGTCCTCCTCGGCGGTCAGCGGCCTGTCGGGCCTCTCGCTGCGCCTGCCGCTGGACCCGCTCCTGCTGCTCGCGACGCTCGGGCTGCTCGGCTGCTCGATCGCGATCCTCCACGCGGCGACGAGCGCCGACATCCCGGGCAACCCGAACTTCTACGTCCACAAGCAGCTGTTCTCGGGCGGGATCGGCCTCGTCGCCATGCTCGTGCTCAGCCGCATCGACATCTCGCGCTTCCGCGAGCTGACCTGGGGCCTGTACGGCCTGCTCATGGCGGTCATCCTCGCCAACCTCGCGCTCGGCGCCTCGACGCTGGGCGCGCAGCGCGCGATCCAGCTGCCCGGCTTCCAGTTCCAGTCCTCCGAGTTCGGCAAGATCCTGTTGATCCTGGCCCTCGCGGGGTTCATGGTCGACCGCGCCCGCCGCATCGGCGACCGCGACACGACGGCGCGGCTGATGCTGCTGATGCTCGTCCCGGCCTTCTTCGTCATGGCCCAGCCGGATCTCGGCTCGGCCATGGTCTACATCGTCATCGCCCTGTCGCTGCTGTTCGTGGCCGGCACGCCGTGGCGGCACTTCGCGGGGCTGTTCGCCCTGATCGCGATCGCCGTGACGGTGGCCCTCGTGGCCGCCCCCGCGGTCGGCGTCGAGGTGCTGAAGCCCTACCAGGTGGATCGCCTGACGTCCTTCCTGTCGCCCAGCGACGTGGCCGGCAACGAGGGCTATCAGCAGGAGCAGTCGAAGATCGCGATCGGTGCCGGCCAGAAGACCGGCCGGGGCAACGACGCGACCCAGACGAAGCTCAACTTCCTCCCGGAGCATCACACGGACTTCATCTTCGCCGTGGTCGGGGAGCGCTGGGGCTTCGCCGGCTGCGCCCTCGTCCTTTCGCTCTACGCCCTGCTCATCTGGCGATCTCTGCGCATCCTCACGATGGCCAAGAACCTGTATGGCGCGTTGGTCGCCGGCGGGGTCGTCGCGATGCTCATGTTCCAGGTGTTCGTCAACGTCGGCATGAACCTCGGGATCATGCCCATCACCGGCATCACCCTGCCGCTGCTCAGCTACGGCGGGTCCTCGGTGATCACCACCCTCCTGGCCCTCGGCCTCCTCCAGTCTGTCTACGTGCAGGGGAGAATGGCCGCCGCCTTCAAGTCAAGGACCATCCTGTGAAGAAGCAAGTGCTGGTCAGCGTCGACCGCGGGGAGACCCGCGTCGCGCTGCTCGAGAAGGGCAAGGGCAAGCGGACCTACCGCGTTGCCGAGCTCTACCTCGAGCGCCGGGGCAACCGCTCCATCGTCGGCAACATCTACAAGGGCAAGGTCGACAACGTCCTGCCCGGCCTGGAAGCCGCGTTCGTCGACATCGGACTCGACAAGAACGGGTTCCTGCACGTCGACGAGATCGTGCTGCCGGGCGTCGAGACCGTGCGCCGCGGCCGCGGGTCGGTCGAGGGCGGCAAGAAGATCACCGACCTGCTCAAGCCGGGTCAGGAGATCGTCGTCCAGGTCGTCAAGGACCCGCTGAAGAGCAAGGGCGCCCGCCTCTCGATGGACCTCACCATCGCGGGCCGCTACATGGTCTACGCGCCGACGGGCGAGGGCGTCGGCGTCTCCCGCCGCCTGGAAGACAAGGAGCGCGACCGCCTGCGCCGTGAGGCCAAGGGCCTCGAGCTGCGCGACGGCGGCGCGATCATCCGCACCGCCGCAGCCGGCGCGACGCGCGAGGAGTTCGAGCGCGAGCTGCAGTACCTGTTCAAGCTCAACGACGTGCTGCACAAGCGCGCCGAGGAGGGCTCCGCTCCCTCGATGGTCTTCCAGGAGGCCGACCTGTCGGTGCGCGTCGTGCGCGACATCTTCTCCGAGGACTTCGAGAAGGCGATCGTCGACGATCCCAAGCAGCACCACCGCCTGGTCTCGTTCTTCGAGCGCACCGGGCCCGAGCTGGTCGACCGCCTCGAGCTGTACGAGGGCGAGAAGCCGCTGTTCGAGCAGTTCGGCGTCGACGAGGTGCTCGCCGGGACGATGTCGCGCCGGGTGGACCTGCCCTCCGGCGGCTACCTGATCATCGACTACGCCGAGGCGCTCACCGTCATCGACGTCAACTCGGGCTCGTTCGTCGGGCGCGGCAAGCAGGCGCGCCTCGAGGACACGATCACCAAGACGAACATCGAGGCGGCGGTCGAGGTCGTCAACCAGCTGCGGCTGCGCGACATCGGCGGCATCATCGTCATCGACTTCATCGACATGGCCCGCGCCCGCAACTCGCGCGAGGTCATGAAGACGCTGCGCGCGTCGCTGGACGAGGACCGCACCAAGACGTTCACGGCCGAGATCTCCAAGCTCGGCCTGGTCGAGATGACCCGCCAGAACGTGACCGAGGGGGTGCGCGAGATCATGACCCGCGCCTGCCCGACGTGCGACGGCGAGGGCGTCATCAAGTCCGAGGAGACCATCGCCATCGAGGTCGAGCGCTGGCTGCGCGACCAGGTGGGGGAGGAGCCGGCCTACCTCGTGCGGCTCAACCCGCGCGTCACCGCCCAGTTCACCGGCAGCAGCGGCTCCGCCCTGCGCGCGGTGGAGGCCGACACCGGCAAGACGTTCTACTTCGAGGGCTCCGAGGGCCTGCCGCTGGACCACATGGCGGTCACCGCCCGCGGCACGCAGGAGGAGATCGCCGAGCAGGCGGTGCCGTTCAGCGCCGGCGACGAGGTCTACGTCCACATCATCGAGCCGCACATGTACAACGTCGACGACGCCGTCGCGAAGATCGACTCGTACCTGATCTCGGTCACCGGCGGCTACCGCTACCTCGGCGACAAGCGCCTCGTGCGCATCGACGAGGTCGGGCGCACGGCGGCCACAGCCACCGTGATCGACGCCGACGCAGACGACGACGAGGACGACACGCTAGAGTCTGGGGCTCGGCGCCGTGGCCGTAGAGGTGGACGGCGCCGTTCCCGTGCCAAGGCCGAGAGCGCCAGCGAGTAGACAGAGCTTATGTACGCAGTCGTGAAAACCGGAGGCAAGCAGTACCGCGTCGAACAGGGTCAATACCTGCTCGTCGAGAAGATCGCTGCCGACGAAGGGGCCAGCATCGAGCTCGAGCCCATCCTGTTCGCCGATTCCAAGGCCGTCTTCGACGCCGACGGTCTCAAGAAGATCAAGGTCTCGGCCAAGATCCTCGGGCACGAGAAGGGCGAGAAGCTTCGCGTCTTCAAGTTCAAGCCCAAGCGTGGCTACAAGCGCACGAACGGCCACCGGCAGAACCTGACCCGCATCGAGATCACGGAGATCAGCAATGGCGCATAAGAAGGGCCTCGGCTCCTCGCGCAACGGTCGCGACTCCAACGCCCAGCGCCTCGGCGTGAAGGTGTTCGCCGGTGAGACCGTCACCGGCGGCGAGATCATCGTCCGTCAGCGCGGCACCCGCTTCCACCCCGGCGTGGGCGTGGGCATCGGCAAGGACGACACGCTCTACGCGCGCAGCGCGGGCCTCGTCCAGTTCACGACCGGCCGCCGTGGCCGCGTCGTGTCGGTCGCCGCGGCGACCGAAGCCGCGTAGGGAGGCAGCTATGGCGGGCGATGACCCGCGCCGCTCCGACGAGCGCGAAGACCAGCGTGAAGAACGTCAGATCGAGACGGCGGAGCAGGAGCGACGCCGTCTCGAGGACGTTCC
>JAOPZL010000428.1 GCA_025964175.1 Solirubrobacterales bacterium | reverse complement strand
AAGAGCAGCGGGTCCGGGCCGAGCGCGACGCCGAGATCGCCCGGCGCGAGGCGCCGTGAGCGCGAACCCCCCGGCCCCCGAACGGTCGGTCCGGGCGCCGCTCGGGCGCCGCTGGAGCGCCGATCGGGCTGATCCGCCGCCGTGGGGGCTAGTGTCAAGTGTCGCGAGGTGTGGCTCTTCGAGCCGCTATTCGGGTTCTCACTCGCTCAAGCGAAGGCCGTGCACCATGGCAGTTGACAAGTCCCACCGCCCCGATGTCCGGACCTCAGCCGAGCTGGCCCGCCTCCTTGAGCGTCAGCACTCCGACGATCCGGCGGCCCTCGACAACTCCCAGCGCTTCCCGACGGAGCGCGTGATGAACCTCGACGACGGCGATGACCGTCGCCGCCGGCGCGCGCTGCGTCACGCGGGAGGCTGAACCGCCGCGGGAAGCCGCCCGGCTCCTGCAGGAGCACGAGCCGGCCGAAGCAGCTGCCCGCCGGCAGCCCGGGATCCGGACCGGGCTCGGGGAACGGTGGCTCGGGGTCGGGCGGAGAGGGCCCGGGCGGACGGGGGTCGGGGACCTCGCCGCTCGGCGGTTCGTGGATCGCCGTCATGCCTTGGGCTACCCCCTGCGGACCGTCTGTACTCTGACGCCCGCTTTCGCGACGCCGGAGAGGGCCTACCTATCGCGTCAACGACGCAATGGAGGGCCCCATGGCCGACGCTCCGCAGACCACCGACCAGCAGCGCAGCCAGCTGCGCGACATCTCCCACAACGACGACTCGTCGATCGCGGACCTGATCGCGATCCGGGTCGCCGAAGCCGTCGATGCCTCCGACCTCGACGCCAAGACCTTCTCGCTGGTGAACCTGGCGGCGTTGATCGGCACCGGGGGCGACGAAGCGTCGTATCTCCTGCACGTGACGGCCGCGCTCGACAACGGCGCCTCGGTGGACGAGGTCACCGGCGTCCTCACCGCGGTAGGCCCGAACGTCGGCATCTTCAAGATGGTCGCCGCCGCGGACCCGCTCGCCATCGCACTGGGCGTCAACCTCGCCGACGACCAGGGCGACTCAGACTCGGGTCGTGGGGGCTCATAGGGGTCAGGCGCGCGCAGCGCGACGACGCTCGCGCGCGGGATGACCAGCGGGCGTCCCGATCCACCGCCCGTGAAGCGCCGCCGCCGGCGCTTTCTGCGCCGGCTCACGCTGGCCACCGCGTGGGGTGCCGGGCTGGACGGCTATGACCTCGGCGTCATCAGCGTGGTGCTGCCCCAGATCAGCGCCGACCTGAACGTCGGCCCCGCCTGGGCGGGGCTGATCGGCGCGTCGTCGCTGATCGGGATCTTCATCGGTGCGCCGCTGTTCGGGCTGCTGACCGACCGCTTCGGCCGGCGCTCCCCGTTCCTCATCAACATCGTCGCCTTCGTGGTGCTCGGCGTGGCCCAGGCGTTCGTGCAGAGCGCCACCGAGCTCTTCGTCGTGCGGCTCCTGCTCGGGCTGGCGATCGGGGCCGAGTACGCGATCGGCGCGCCGATGCTGTCGGAGTTCTCGCCGGCCGACCGGCGCGGCCGGCTCGGCGCGTGGCTGGAGGCCTGCTGGTACTCGGGCTTCCTGGTCTCGGTCATCGTGGGCTACGTGCTCCGCGACACGGTCGGCCTGTCCTGGCGCTGGGTCCTGGCCAGCAGCGCCGTCCCCGCGATCGCGACGCTGATCCTCCGCCACGGCCTGCCCGAGTCGCCGCGCTGGCTCATGAGCCGCGGGCGCACCGACGAGGCACGCGCCGTCGCCCTGGACCACGTCGGCGACGCCGCGCACTTCGATGCCGAGTTCGCGGCCGAGCCCGCGACGCGCGGCAGCTTCCGCGAGCTCTTCTCGGGCGACTATCGCGGCCGGCTGTTGCTGGTCAGCGGCTTCTGGGCGTGCCTGGTGGCGCCGTACTTCGCGATCGTGACGTTCGCGCCCGAGGTGCTCAGCGCACTGGGCCTCGACGACGCCCGCGTCGGGACGATCGCCACCAACGCGATCGCCGTCGCCGGCGCGTTCACCGGCATGTTCGTCATGGACCGCATCGGGCGGCGCAAGATGCTGATCGCGCCGTTCTGGATCTGCGCGGGCGCGCTGGCGGTCGTGGGCCTGTGGCCCGGCGGCCCGGTGGCCGTCATCGCGGCGTGCTTCATCGCCTTCGCGTTCTTCAACGCCTTCGCCGCGGACCTCTGCGGCGTCTATCCCAACGAGATGTTCCCCACCCACCTGCGCACCACCGGCGTCGGCATCGCGGCCGCGGCGAGCCGGATCGGCGCCGCCATCGGCACGTTCCTGCTGCCGATCGGGCTGACCACGATCGGCGTCGGGCCCAGCATGCTCGTCGGCGCGGGGTTCTGCGTCGTGGGCGCCGTCATCTCCCGGCGCTGGGCGCCCGAGACCGCCGGCGTCCCGCTCATGCAGGCGTCGGGCGTCGACGGTCCACGCCTGGGTAGGCCACGAGCAGAGGCGGTGTCGGGTTGAGGGCGCGCCGCCTGGTCCTCGCCTCGCTGGCCGGCTGCAGCGCGATGCTGGGCGGCGGCTGCGGCGTCACCGACCTCGCGGCGGTCGACACCACGTGCGCGCAGATGCGGGCGCAGGTGAGCCTGTTCCGCCAGCAGGCGACGCTGCTCGTGGACCGCGAGCACGTGCAGGTGCGCGCGGGCTCCAGCAGCCAGGCGGCGCTGGGCGTCGAGCTCCAGCTCCGGCGCTCGTGCCGCGGCGCGCGCGCCGACTACCGCCCCTACTCTGACACGGTGGCCGCGCTGCCGGTGGGCTTCATCCAGCCGCCGTGACGCCGCTCACCGTGCGAGGTAGCCGCCCTCCACCGGGTAGTAATTGCCCGTGAGGAACGACGCCCCGTCGCTGACGAGGAAGGCCACCAGCTCGGCGACCTCGATCGGCTCGCCGATGCGGCCCAGGGCGTGCAGCGCGGCAAGCTCAGGGCGGGCCGCCTCGGGCACGTTGCGCTGCACCAGGCCGGTCTCGATGAACCCGGGACCGACCGAGTTGACCCGGATGCCGTCGGCGGCGTGATCGAGCGCCGCCACCTTTGTCAGGCCCACGACGCCGTGCTTGGCAGCGACGTAGCCGGCGACGCCCGGCGCCGCGACCGCGCCGAGGATCGAGGCCATGTTCACGATCGCGCCACCGGCATGCGCGCCGCGCATCGCGCCGATCTCCGCGCGCAGGCAGTAGAAGATCGAGCTGAGGTTCGTGGCGAGGACCCGATCCCACCACTGCAGCGGGTAGTCGGCGGTCGGCGGGTTGGTGGGGTCCCCGTGGATCCCCGCGTTGTTGACGGCGATGTCGAGCCCGCCGAACGCGTCGAGGCAGCGCTCGACCATCGCCTGGACCCGGTCGGGATCGGTCACGTCGACCTCGAAGGCCTCGGCCCGGCCGCCGGCGGCGACGATCGACTCCGCCACGGCGCGCGCGGACGCCCCGTGGAGATCGGCGACGAGCACGGCCGCGCGCGACCGCGCCAGCGTGCGGGCACACGCCTCACCGATCCCCGCGCCGGCGCCGGTGACGATCGCCACCCGGTCGTCCAGCTGGTAGTCGATGGGCGGCGCCCCCTCGCGCGCCCGCCGCTCGATCGCCCCCTCGGACGGATCCCGATCCCGATCCCGATCCCAGACCACGGCTTCTCCTTCGCTCGGACAGTCGGTGGGCAGGATGACGCACGCGCGCGCCGCCTGCGCGCATCGCAGCCGGAACGGGCCGCGGCGGCGCCCGGCGCGAAGCGGCGGCAGCGGGGAAGGTGGTCAGGGAATCGGTCGCTCGTCGCCCTCGAAGGCGGCGGGCTCGACGACGATCAGCCGCTCGCCGTCGCGGCGCAGCACGCCCTCGGCGAGGAGCTCGTCGACCATCGCCGCCGCCTCGGCGTCGCTGACGCCCATGCGCTCCGCGAAGCCGCTGATCCACACCTGCGGCTGCGGCGAGCCCTTGACCAGGCGCAGCAGCTCGGCGCGGTGTTCGGGGTCCATGGCCCCGACTACCCATCCCGCGCGGGCACGACGCGGGGTCCGGGTCGGCTCCGCGCCCTGAGCCGGCGAGCTCCGCGGCTCAGCGCTGCCGCCACAGCGCCTCGACGCGGCGGCGCTCGTCGGGGCCGAACCCGGGGTGGTCGCCGGCGCGCGCGTTGGCCGCGGCGTGGGCGGGATCGCGCGTGGCCGGGATGACGGCGGTGACGCGCGGGTCGGAGAGGATCCACACGAGCACCGCCTCGGCCCAGGTCTCGACCCCCAGCGCCCGCAGCTCGGCCGCGGGTGGTCCGGCCCCGAGTCCGCCGCTGCCCAGCGGACGCATGACGAGGACGCCCAGCCCCAGCTCCGCGGCGAGCGGCAGGATCTCGGCCTCGACCTCGCGTTCGTCGGGGTTGTAGGGGACCTGGATCGCCTGGATGCGACCGCTGCGCATCACCTCGGCCAGCTCACCGAACGCGCGCGGGCTGTAGTGCGTGGCCCCCAGCAGGCCGATGCGGCCGGCATCGCGCTCCGCTTCCATCCAGTGCAGCTGCTCGCGCCAGGCGACGAGGTTGTGGACCTGCTCGAGGTCGACGCGGCCGCCGAACCAATGCAGCTGGCGCGCGAACTGCCGGCGGCCCTCGGCCACGGAGCCGGTCCAGATCTTCGTGGCCACGAAGGCCTCGTCGCGGCGGTCGCCCAGCGCCGCGGCGAGGACCGCCTCGGCCCGCCCGTACATCGGCGAGGAGTCGAAGAGGCGGCCGCCGGCCTCGAGCACGGCGGCGACGACGCGGTCGGCCATCGGCTGCTGGTCGGGGCCGACGTCGAAGACCGACCAGGTGCCGAGGCCGACCACCGGGATCTCGACGCCGTCGCCGAGCGTGCGGGTCTGCATGATCGCTCTTCTACCCGTTGCGGGGTATCCGCTGCAGGGTCGCGTCGTCCGCGCTGCCGTCGAAGTACTGGTCGAGGACCTGCTGGAACAGCGGCTCGTCGCCGGCCGCCCGCGCGAAGAGCGTCATCGACGAGCGCAGCTTCATCGCGTCGACGTCGCCGAAGACCTCCCGTGCGGTGCGGCCGCAGAGCCGCGTGAGGGCGCGGCTCGTCTCGAGCAGGCGCGGGCCGAGGATGGGGTGCGCGAGGTAGGCGCGCGCCTCGTCCAGCGACCCGATGGCGAAGTGCCGGGCGGTCGGGCTGTGGCCCAGACCGGCGATCTGCGGGAAGACGAACCACATCCAGTGGCTGACCTTGCGGCCCGCGCGCAGCTCCGACAGCGCGCGGGCGTAGGTGTCGTGGTCGTCCTGGGCGTCGGTGAAGCGGTCCAGCGAAGAGGTCATCGCTGGTGCTTCTACCCCGTCAGGAGCGAACGGTGAAGGTCCAGGTGCCGGCCTCGTGGTGGCCGTCGTCGGCCAGGGCGCGCCACGACACCGCGTAGCGACCCTTGGTCAGCGGCCGGGCGAACGTCTCCCGCAGGATCGCCTTGTCGGACGCCTTCAGGCCGGAGGTCTGCGCCTTCACCGGGACACCGCCCTTGGTGACGCTGATCAGGCCGGTCACGACCGACTCGCCGAAGCGCACCTGGACCGAGCGCACGTGGGAGGCGGTGGATCCCGCAGCCGGGGTGCGGCTCTTGACCGGCGCGTGCGCGGCGATCGCGGTGGGCGTCGTCGCGGCCACGAGCGCGTTGACCGGGGCCGCGAGGCTCACCGTCGGAGCGGGCGTCGGGCTGCCCGGTGCGCCCGTCCACTTCACCAGCTCGCCTCCGGTGTACCACTGGTAGGCGGGGAAGGCGAGGGTCGCGCCGGGCGTGTTCGGCATCTGCAGCGAGAGCGGGAACTCCTTGAACTGGCCCGGCGCGATCCGGCCCAGGCCATTGCCGCTGCCCCTGAACGTGACCGAGCTGACGTGGTCGGTGATGGGGCCGTCGGCTGTCTGGACGGGCGTTGCCAGCGGGCTCTTCTTCACGCGGACCGACCAACCCGCCTGTGCCGCGTAGGAGACGGAGTAGATGCCGTCGGGGAACTCGACGCGCAGCTTCGTCGTCGAGGCCGCGTCGCGCTCGTTGGGCACGCGCACGGCGACCACGGTGTAGGCGCCGGGGGTCTGCGCCCTGGGCTGCAGCGTGACGTGCGCCTCGGCGATGGTGGGGAAGACGAGGGTGGCGGCCGCGAGCGCGGCGGCGGCGATGAGACGGGAGTTCATGGGAGGTCTGGCTCCTGGGATCAAAGGTTGGGAACGGCGCGCTGTGGGGCGGTGGGCCTAGACGGCGGTGCGGCGACGACCGCGCAGCAGCGCGACGGACGCGGCGATGAGGCCGAGCGCGCCGACGATCAGCGCCGCGATGGCCAGGGCCTTCGACGACCCGTCGTCGTCGCGGCCGGCGATGGCCGCGACCGGGGCTGCGGC
>JAOPZL010000433.1 GCA_025964175.1 Solirubrobacterales bacterium | reverse complement strand
GGTCCTCGGTGCGGTGTTGGCCGCGTTGGTCGCGACGGGAGGCATCAGCAGCACGGCGAACGCCGCGTCGTCGTCGACGCGCGATCGGGCGTTGACGAAGGCGATCAACGGCGCGATGCGCGAGGCCTCGGTGCCGGGCGCGATCGTCGGGGTCTGGCAGCAGGGCAAGGCGCCATACGTCCGCGCCTTCGGCGTGCGCGACACGGCCACCGGGCGCCCGATGACGCCCAACCTCTACATGCGCATCGGCAGCGAGACCAAGACCTTCACGGTGACCGCCCTCCTGCAGCTCGTCGGCCAGGGCAGGATCAGCCTCGACGATCCGATCGGCAAGTACGTCCCGGGCATCGTCAACGGGGACACCGCCACCCTGCGCGAGCTCGCCTCCATGACCAGCGGCATCCCGAGCTACACCCAGACCACCACGTTCTTCCACGATCTCGTCACCAACCCGCAGCGCTCCTACACGCCCGCGGAGCTGCTGGGCTACGTCTCCGGCGCCCCGGCGCTGTTCGCCCCAGGCAAGGGCTTCAACTACTCCAACTCCAACACGATCCTCCTCGGGCTCGTGATCGAGCAGGTGTCGGGCCAGTCGCTGCCCGCCTACATCGAGCAGCACATCCTCAAGCCGCTGCACATGGACCACACCTCGTTCGCGACCGACGCCGCCTTCCCGTCCCCGCACGCGGACGGCTACACCGAGCAGACGGTGGACGGCAAGATCGCCAACGCGACGCACTGGAACCCGTCGTGGGGCTGGGCGGCCGGGTCGATGATCTCGACCGTCCACGATCTCCACATCTGGGCCGAGCACCTTGCCACCGGCAAGGGGCTGCTGACGCCGGCCCTCCAGCGCGTCCGCGCCGCCTCCGTGAAGGAGACTCCGGGCGGCCCCGGATCGGCCTACGGCCTCGGGATGTTCAGCGTGGAGGGCTGGATGGGCCACAACGGATCGCTCCCGGGCTACCAGACGGTGGCGGTCTACCGTCCGGCCAGCAAGACGACGGTCATCGCGCTGATGAACACGGACATCCCGTCCAAGGATCGCGCGACGAGCACCATCGTCGGCCACGCCGTCACCTCGGTCCTGACCCCCAAGCACGTCTACGACTTCCCGGCGTCCCCGGCCGGGTAGGGGAGCCGCTCAGTCCGAGCGCGTCTCCCGGAGCGCCTCGAGCATCCCGTGCAGGTGCGCGGCCGCCAGCTCGATGTCGGTGTAGTCGCGTTGGCCGGCTCGTGACTCGGCGGCCAGGACGGCACAGCGGTGGAGCTCCTGGAAGTCGCCATAGGGGAACTTGTAGTGAGCCTTCGTCTCGCGGCGGGCCTGATCGTCGACGCCCAGATGCCAGCGTCCGTACTCGTCGTAGCCGTGCGCTTCGATGAACGCGTTCTCGTCGGCGGCCGTCGGTTGATGCTCGCTCCACGCGTCCCGGTCGTCGAGGACCACCGTCCCGGCGCCGGCGAGCTTGCGCGCACGGTCGTATCCCGGTTGGTGCAGCTTTACGGCCATCGCTCCTGCTTGTAGGCCGCTGCGGGGCCGTGTCATGTCGCCGTTCGGACGGTGGCGGGTGCAGCCGCTGGCGCAGGCTTGGCGACGACGTCGTGCGGCCTACCCCTGGGGGCATGTACGACGACACGCGTCTCCTGCTCCGGGGCCTCGGCGTCCTCGGCGCCTCCTTCCTCGTCCTCGCGACGTTCCTGCCCTGGTTCTCCTACCAGGTGCTGCTTCCCGCCGGCCGCGTGGTGACCGTCCTCGACATCGGGGTCTCCCTCTGGGCCGTGACGACGGTCGCGGCGACGCTGTTCGTCGTCGGAGGCGTCGTCGCCGCGGTGATGTTGACCGTGGTGGCGTCGCGGCTCGCCGGTGTGGTCACCGCCCTCGTCGGCCTGGGCGCGGTGGCGTACACCGTCGTGCGCTGCTTCAGCATCCCCGATCTGGGGATCAACCGGGTGGCGAGCATCCTGCCGACCGCCCACGCCACGACCACGCTCGAGGGCGGGCTGTTCCTGGGGATGGCCGGCGGGCTCATGCTCCTGTTCGCGTCCCTGGCCGACCTGCTGCCGGCGAAGGGAGACGAGGCGCGCGCTCCGGCGACCGAGGAGGCAAGCGCGCCCGGTCGCTCGCGCATGCGCCGCCGTCGCGGCGTGCCGGTGTCGGGCCGCGGCGTGCGCCGCTGACCCGGCAGACGGCCTCCCACGCCGCCTCAGGACGGGCGGGAGCGGCGCAGCACCCGGCGGTCGTCGGGGAGGCGACGGGTGACGTGGGTCGCGTCGAGGTGCTCCAGCAGCGCCTGGGCGTACTTGCGGGAGGTGCCCAGCTCGTCGCGCAGCCGCGCCAGCGTCAGAGCGCCCTCGGCCTCGATGACGGCGACGGCCCGCTCGCGCACGTCGGCCAGCGCGTCGGGGTGGGCGTGCATGAAGCGGCCGACCCGCACCGCCCGTCCGGCGGCGCGCAGGGTCGGGAGGTATGCCGCGTCGGGTCCGAGCTCAGCCTCGGACGGGGGCTCGTGCCCGGCGGCGCGCAGGCGCGCCTCCAGGGCCAGCGCCTCGGGCTCCAGCGGCACCGGCTGGGGCGTCGCCCGCGCTGCCGGGGCCGTGCCCGCCGTGCCCGTCG